>JACJYL010000001.1:4300000-4600000 GCA_020636105.1 Lewinellaceae bacterium | reverse complement strand
AAAACATTCATAATCAATAAATTACAATTTATAATTTATTTATCGATCCAAAATATCGACAAATACAGTACTAATTTCCTGTTATTTTCCACTCCAATTTTGTCTTAATAATAAAGCAGATCTTGAAGGATTTTGCTTTCTCGCACCTTAAAAGTAATTAATATGAAAAAGTTTTTTTACACAGCAATCCTGCTGTTGTTATGCAATCCAATGCTCTATTCACAAGTTGGCGAATTGGATCCATCTTTTGCAGATGGAGGCATTCTGTCCTGGTCTGCCAGCGGAAACAATAACAATCCCCAAGGCATAGGCATCCAGTCTGATGGCAAAATTGTCGTCACCTTTACAGGAGCTTTTACAGCCCCTGGTGATCTGGATCTTGCCGTAACCAGGTTAAACACAGATGGAACTGTTGACTCCACCTTTGCGAATAATGGCATCTTCCAGCTTGCTAATCCCATTGGTGTGGAAATAATTTACCACCTCGATATCCTGGAGGATGACGCCATTATGATCGGAGGAGGTTATGCTGTCACAGCCTATAATCAGGATTTTATTTTGGTAAAATTAAAGCCTGACGGCGCGCTCGACACTTCTTTCGGCGACAACGGCCTGGCTATTCACCCTGTTCAAATCAAAGAAGATTATATCCGTGATTTCACTTTCACAGCAGAAGGCAAGATTCTGGCCGCAGGAATAAGTTACGACTCCATTGGTTCGGAAATCCGACATGTGGTCAGCCGCTTTGAAGCCAATGGAGTCATTGATACCACTTTTGGTGACCATGGCAATTTCATCTGGAATTATGGCGACATTTATAATGACACCTGGAATATTGCCATAACGGACGATGGCAATATTATCACCTCCGGAAAGAGTGCTCCATTTGGGACTGACAGGTTAGCTGTTTATAAAATTTTGGCCGACGGAAGCGCGATAGACTCCACCTTTGCGGTCAATGGTGAAATACTTGCTCCATTCAATGGCACTGCCTATGGCATGATCATTCACAGCAATGGCAATATTCTCATTACAGGTCAGAACTCAGGCCCTTCGGGAAACGACCTTATTGTTTTGGCCTATAATCAGGATGGAACACCCAACACAAACTTTGGCCAGGACGGCATTTTTCTAATTGATGTCGAGTTAGGTGATGTCGGGTATAATTTAATTGAACAACCCGACGGAAAAATAATTGCCTGCGGCCAATCTGGTGTTTTGTTCGGAACTCCTGCTCCGGGCTTCTTCTCCGTTAGATTGGACGAAAACGGCATACTCGATACTTCCTGGGGAGGGACAGGACATGTAACAACCATAAACGGATGGATGGGATGGGCACAAGACATGGCAATACAAGCGGACGGTAAAATCTTAATGACAGGAGTTTCTGCTCATGACAACAACGAATTACAGGTGGTGCGTTACGGCAATTTTATTGATGTGGATATGGATACCTATGGAATGGGTGAAGATTGCAACGACAATGATTTTGCCATAAATCCGGGTGCCACAGAGATACCTAATAATGACATAGACGAGGATTGTGACGGCATTGCGCTGATCATTGACCTGGATATGGATGGATATGACTCTGACAAAGATTGTGATGATAATAATGCTGCCGTCAACCCAGGAGCCGTTGAAATACCATACAACGGTTTAGATGATGATTGCGATGCAACCACTCCGGATGATGATCTTGACGGTGACGGATTCAATTTAGCAGATGACTGTGATGACACCAATGCTTACATCAATCCGAATGCAACTGAAATTCCCAACAACGAAATCGATGAGGATTGTGATGGCATGGATTTAATGGTCGGCGTCCAGGAGACAGCACTGGCGCAACAATTTAAAGTCTATCCCAACCCGACAAATAATGCTGTTACTATTGATTTTGATCATTCTGCGGTTTCCATTGATTTCATCGAAGTCAGGAACAACCTTGGAGAACAAGTGAAAAAAATTATTGAAGTGCCCGTTGGTAAAAAACTGTCCATTGACCTTGGCAATCTTGCCTCTGGCACATGGTTGTTAATTTTCCATACCAGTGAAGGAAGTTTTATCAAACGTGTGATTAAGATTTAATTACTTAAGGTGCTTTATCCGGGCTGCTTACATCCTGTAAAGGTATGTTGCAGTCCGGTATTTTTAACAGTATTGAAGCCTAAAATGCTATTATTATGAAGGCAATAAAATCGATCATTTTTATTATAATTTTGTTTTCCCTGTTCGGAACAACACAGGGTCAAAATCTTATTTCTGACCCCGGTTTTGAAAATTGGGACGGCTCGTACGGATGGAATCCGGGCTCCCTTTCCGGTCTTTACGATTGGTACGAAGCCAATGGAACAGCTGATTATCATAACCAGGATCCTATGTTCAACGGATCAAACCTTACAGGCCTGGAGGATTGTCCGCTGGGAGAAGGGACTACCAATTGTGGTTTCCCCTATGAAGGCCAGGGGGTTTTAGGATGTTGGAAAGGCAATGGACCGGATGGCTCAAGAGAATGGGCCGGAACGCAATTAATCGAACCCCTCGTTGCTGGTGGCTGTTACAAAATCTCCTTTTGGATTCAAAACAAAAAAGATCATCCTGACAAACCCCTGGTCACCAACCATTGGGGGATGTTTTTCAATCATACTCAAATTCCTTTTTTCAACCCTAACCTCGCCAACTTTGCCGCTATGTCCGACCATTGGGTGGCCTGTGAGCAAATCATTGAAGGCAGCGAATGGACAAAAGTCGAATTTGATTACCAGGCCAGCGAGGCTTTTGAATATGCCTATATTGGTTATATGGGTGATTTTTCAAATTCATCTTATAACATCTACAATGATGATTATCTTCTGGGACCTTACGTCTGGATTGACGAGGTCATCGTCGAAAGAATAGATCCACAGCTTGCCCTCACAGATGATATTTCAATTTGCAAGGGGGAGAGTGTGACCCTTGAAGCACTTTCTAATTTTCCGGTCCTCTGGGAAGACAATCAGAGTAATGCCGTTTCCCGAACAGTAAACCCGGAACATACGACGACTTTTTATGTGCAGACACAGGATAGCACTTTATGCTCGGTAAGAGATTCTATTGTAGTAACCGTTGTTGGAGACCAGGTGGTCAATTTCATGGGTGTTTCTATTTGCGATGGCGCGGATCCGGTTATCCTCGACCCAACCATAACCAGCGGCTCCTGGAGCGGCACAGGCATAATTGATGAAAACCAGGGGCTTTTTGATCCTGTTTTGGCAGGGATTGGCGATCATTACATCATCTATGATTCAGCCGATGACTGTAGCGAAAACTTTACCATGCATGTTGAAGTTTCTCCTCCTCCTGTGATCGATTTTGAGGCAGATGTCCTGGAAGGTTGCCCGCCCCTCGAAGTTCAGTTTAATGATTTAAGTGCTGTTTCGGGTATTGCTTATACCTGGGATTTTGGAAACGGTGCCATGAGTAATGAATTATTGGCAACATCGACCGTTTACCCTGAGTCAGGAAATTTTGACGTAAGCCTGGAGGTCGTATATTCTGAAAACTGTAAAAGCAGCCAAACCATACCGGGCCTCATTGAGGTTTCGGCCCCCCCCGTAGCCGATTTTACCTATTCCCCTGCGCATCCTTCTAACCTGAGCCCTGAAGTTCACTTTTTTGATGCTTCAACAGGCCTTCTGTCGGAATGGTTATGGGATTTTGGCAATGGAACCACCAGCGATAAAAATAATGCCAATACTGCATTTGTTATGCCGGGAATTTATGAGGTCCAGTTGCTGGTTACTTCTTCGAACGGCTGCAGGGATTCCATTTCACGCAATGTAACGGTTAACAGCATTGTCAATTTTTATGTGCCCAATGTTTTTTCTCCTAACGACGATGGCATCCACGATTTATTTGAAGTATTCACGGTGGGCCCTTTAAAAGATTACAAAATGACCATATTCAACCGGTGGGGTGGTATGGTTTTTCAAAGCAATGATAAAAATACCTCATGGGATGGTGATCTGCCAAACGGTGAAAAAGCTGAAACCGGGGTTTACACCTATTCCATTGAATATGAATACCTTGGACTAACACCAGAAGCCTCTTTTTCCGGCGTTCAGCGGGGAGATGTAATGGTAATCAGATAGCCAGGGGTGTTTTAACACTTGCACAAAAACGCCATCATTCTTAAACACTACCTAAAACAAAAATTATTATCAATCAACAAATTTTTTAAAATTATGAGACTATTTCTACTTTTTTCACTAATGCTTCTGGGCATGTTTTCGTCGGCCGCGTTGATCGGGCAAACGGCAACTGTGCACGTACAAGATGATGCAGCTACCGCTATAGTAGGTGCTTCTGTAACGCTAAACACAACAATCGTTCTTACTGACGATAGCGGAGATGCCATTTTTGCCGGATTAGCCGACGGAGATTACGCGTATACTGTTACTGCAGATTGTTATGTGGCTGGTGCTGGTGTTATAACTATTGCTGGTGCTGATAATTCAGATACCGTAATATTGTCATTAAGTACCTCCAATGATTTGTTCATCAATTTAGTTCCTCCGGGTGGGTTTGGTTTCCCTCCATCAGGCGTGACCGTGCGTCTCTACAATGATGATCTGTCTTATGACGAAACACTGGTTACCGGTGGGTTTACTGTTTTTTCAAATGTCCCTTACGGCACCTATAACTACACGCTTTCTCAGGATTGTAAAGAAACTGTTGAAGGTACGACTACTGTTGAGTGTACGCCGGGTGATATTGACGCCCTGGTTGCTGAGTTTGGCGTGAATCAAACAACCAATGATTTGTTCATCAATTTAGTTCCTCCAGGTGGGTTTGGTTTCCCTCCAACGGGCGTAACCGTGCGTCTCTACAATGATGATCTGTCTTATGACGAAACACTGGTTACCGGTGGGTTTACTGTTTTTTCAAATGTGCCTTACGGCACCTATAACTACACGCTTTCTCAGGATTGTAAAGAAACTGTTGAAGGTACAACTACTGTTGAGTGTACCCCGGGTGATATTGACGCCCTGGTTGCTGAATTTGGCGTGAATCAAACAACCAATGATTTGTTCATCAATTTAGTTCCTCCAGGTGGGTTTGGTTTCCCTCCATCAGGCGTAACCGTGCGTCTATACAATGATGATCTGTCTTATGACGAAACACTGGTTACCGGTGGGTTTACTGTTTTTTCAAATGTGCCTTACGGCACCTATAACTACACGCTTTCCCAGGATTGTAAAGAAACTGTTGAAGGTACGACTACTGTTGAGTGTACGCCGGGTGATATTGACGCCCTGGTTGCTGAATTTGGCGTGAATCAAACAACCAATGATTTGTTCATCAATTTAGTTCCTCCAGGTGGGTTTGGTTTCCCTCCATCAGGCGTAACCGTGCGTCTCTACAATGATGATCTGTCTTATGACGAAACACTGGTTACCGGTGGGTTTACTGTTTTTTCAAATGTCCCTTACGGCACCTATAACTACACGCTTTCTCAGGATTGTAAAGAAACTGTTGAAGGTACAACTACTGTTGAGTGTACCCCGGGTGATATTGACGCCCTGGTTGCTGAGTTTGGCGTGAATCAAACAACCAATGATTTGTTCATCAATTTAGTTCCTCCAGGTGGGTTTGGTTTCCCTCCATCAGGCGTAACCGTGCGTCTCTACAATGATGATCTGTCTTATGACGAAACACTGGTTACCGGTGGGTTTACTGTTTTTTCAAATGTCCCTTACGGCACCTATAACTACACGCTTTCTCAGGATTGTAAAGAAACTGTTGAAGGTACGACTACTGTTGAGTGTACGCCGGGTGATATTGACGCCCTGGTTGCTGAGTTTGGCGTGAATCAAACAACCAATGATTTGTTCATCAATTTAGTTCCTCCGGGTGGGTTTGGTTTCCCTCCATCAGGCGTAACCGTGCGTCTCTACAATGATGATCTGTCTTATGATGAAACACTGGTTACCGGTGGGTTTACTGTTTTTTCAAATGTGCCTTACGGTACTTACAACTATACCCTTTCTCAGGATTGTAAAGAAACTGTTGAAGGTACGACTACTGTCGAATGTACCCCGGGTGATATTGACGCCCTGGTTGCTGAGTTTGGCGTGAATCAAACAACCAATGATTTGTTCATCAATTTAGTTCCTCCAGGTGGGTTTGGTTTCCCTCCAACGGGCGTAACCGTGCGTCTCTACAATGATGATCTGTCTTATGACGAAACACTGGTTACCGGTGGGTTTACTGTTTTTTCAAATGTCCCTTACGGCACCTATAACTACACGCTTTCTCAGGATTGTAAAGAAACTGTTGAAGGTACAACTACTGTTGAGTGTACCCCGGGTGATATTGACGCCCTGGTTGCTGAGTTTGGCGTGAATCAAACAACCAATGATTTGTTCATCAATTTAGTTCCTCCAGGTGGGTTTGGTTTCCCTCCAACGGGCGTAACCGTGCGTCTCTACAATGATGATCTGTCTTATGACGAAACACTGGTTACCGGTGGGTTTACTGTTTTTTCAAATGTGCCTTACGGCACCTATAACTACACGCTTTCTCAGGATTGTAAAGAAACTGTTGAAGGTACAACTACTGTTGAGTGTACCCCGGGTGATATTGACGCCCTGGTTGCTGAATTTGGCGTGAATCAAACAACCAATGATTTGTTCATCAATTTAGTTCCTCCAGGTGGGTTTGGTTTCCCTCCATCAGGCGTAACCGTGCGTCTATACAATGATGATCTGTCTTATGACGAAACACTGGTTACCGGTGGGTTTACTGTTTTTTCAAATGTGCCTTACGGCACCTATAACTACACGCTTTCCCAGGATTGTAAAGAAACTGTTGAAGGTACGACTACTGTTGAGTGTACGCCGGGTGATATTGACGCCCTGGTTGCTGAATTTGGCGTGAATCAAACAACCAATGATTTGTTCATCAATTTAGTTCCTCCAGGTGGGTTTGGTTTCCCTCCATCAGGCGTAACCGTGCGTCTCTACAATGATGATCTGTCTTATGACGAAACACTGGTTACCGGTGGGTTTACTGTTTTTTCAAATGTCCCTTACGGCACCTATAACTACACGCTTTCTCAGGATTGTAAAGAAACTGTTGAAGGTACAACTACTGTTGAGTGTGCCCCGGGTGATATTGACGCCCTGGTTGCTGAGTTTGGCGTGAATCAAACAACCAATGATTTGTTCATCAATTTAGTTCCTCCGGGTGGGTTTGGTTTCCCTCCATCAGGCGTAACCGTGCGTCTCTACAATGATGATCTGTCTTATGACGAAACACTGGTTACCGGTGGGTTTACTGTTTTTTCAAATGTCCCTTACGGCACCTATAACTACACGCTTTCTCAGGATTGTAAAGAAACTGTTGAAGGTACGACTACTGTTGAGTGTACGCCGGGTGATATTGACGCCCTGGTTGCTGAATTTGGCGTGAATCAAACAACCAATGATTTGTTCATCAATTTAGTTCCTCCGGGTGGGTTTGGTTTCCCTCCATCAGGCGTAACCGTGCGTCTATACAATGATGATCTGTCTTATGACGAAACACTGGTTACCGGTGGGTTTACTGTTTTTTCAAATGTGCCTTACGGCACCTATAACTACACGCTTTCTCAGGATTGTAAAGAAACTGTTGAAGGTACGACTACTGTTGAGTGTACGCCGGGTGATATTGACGCCCTGGTTGCTGAATTTGGCGTGAATCAAACAACCAATGATTTGTTCATCAATTTAGTTCCTCCGGGTGGGTTTGGTTTCCCTCCATCAGGCGTAACCGTGCGTCTATACAATGATGATCTGTCTTATGACGAAACACTGGTTACCGGTGGGTTTACTGTTTTTTCAAATGTGCCTTACGGCACCTATAACTACACGCTTTCTCAGGATTGTAAAGAAACTGTTGAAGGTACGACTACTGTTGAGTGTACGCCGGGTGATATTGACGCCCTGGTTGCTGAATTTGGCGTGAATCAAACAACCAATGATTTGTTCATCAATTTAGTTCCTCCGGGTGGGTTTGGTTTCCCTCCATCAGGCGTAACCGTGCGTCTCTACAATGATGATCTGTCTTATGACGAAACACTGGTTACCGGTGGGTTTACTGTTTTTTCAAATGTCCCTTACGGCACCTATAACTACACGCTTTCTCAGGATTGTAAAGAAACTGTTGAAGGTACGACTACTGTTGAGTGTACGCCGGGTGACATTGACGCCCTGGTTGCTGAGTTTGGCGTGAATCAAACGACCAATGGCTTAGTATTCCAGGTATTGCCTATAGGTGGTTTTGATATTGCTATTAACAATGCATCTATTCGTGTATGGAATGATGATTTAACGGTTGACCAAACGATTACTTCAAGTGATTACAACTTGTTCCCAGACCTTCCTTTTGGTACTTATAACTATTCCGTTACCAAAGACTGTTACGAAACGGTTACCGGAACGACTACGGTTGATTGTGCAATAGATGTTGATGGCAACCCTGAATATAACAGTCAGGTGGTAGAAATGACTCTTATTACTACTCCAATGACTATCAATAGTTTAGTATTTTACGTATTGCCTCCGGGTGGTTTTGGTATTCCTATTAATGGTGCAACTATCCGTGTATGGAATGATGATTTAACGGTTGATCAAACAATTACCTCAAGTGGTTATAACCTGTTTGCTGACCTTCCTTATGGTATTTACAACTATTCCGTTTCTAAAGACTGTTACGCAATAGTTACAGGTATTACGATTGTAGAATGTGCTGAAGATGTTGATGGAAACCCTGATTTCGTCAGTCAAGTCGTAGAATTGGCTCCTAATACAACCAACAATGTATTCTTCTTTGTCGGTAATTTCTTCCAGGAACCTGATTGTACCATTACCGTTACCAATACAGAAACTTTCGAGCAGACATCTATCACTGGACTAGACATCCTGGGTAGTTATGTTGTAGAAAACTTGCCTTATGGCACGTATAATTATACCGTAAGCAAAGATTGTTTTGTAAGCCAAACCGGTCAGGTCGTGGTCGATTGCCAGCCTAATGATGGCGAAGGTAACCAATTGGGTAATATCGTTGCCTTAGGGGATATGGTACCGAATACAACCAACAATGTTTTCTTCTTTGTCGGTAATTTCTTCCAGGAACCTGATTGTACCATTACCGTTACCAATACAGAAACTTTCGAGCAGACATCTATCACAGGACTAGATATCCTGGGGAGTTATGTTGTAGAGAACTTGCCTTATGGTACCTACAATTATACGGTGAGCAAAGATTGTTTCGTTAGCCAAACCGGCCAGGTCGTGGTCGATTGCCAGCCTAATGATGGCGAAGGTAACCAATTGGGTAATATCGTTGCCTTAGGGGATATGGTGCCTAATACAACCAACAATGTTTTCTTCTTTGTCGGTAATTTCTTCCAGGAACCTGATTGTACCATTACCGTTACCAATACAGAAACTTTCGAGCAAACTTCTATCACAGAACAAAATATCCTCGGTGATTACATTGTGGAGAACCTGCCTTATGGTACTTATAACTATACGGTGAGCAAAGATTGTTTCGTTAGCCAAACCGGTCAGGTCGTGGTCGATTGCCAGCCTAATGATGGCGAAGGTAACCAACTGGGTAATGCCGTTTTCTTAGGGGATATGGTGCCGAATACAACCAACAATGTTTTCTTCTTTGTCGGTAATTTCTTCCAGGAACCTGATTGTACCATTACCGTTACCAATACAGAAACTTTCGAGCAAACTTCTATCACAGGACAAAATATCCTCGGTGATTACATTGTGGAGAACCTGCCTTATGGTACTTATAACTATACGGTGAGCAAAGATTGTTTCGTTAGCCAAACCGGACAGGTCGTCGTCGATTGCCAGCCTAATGATGGAGAAGGCAACCAACTGGGAAATGCCGTTTTCTTGGGTGATATGGTGCCTAATACTACCAACAATGTTTTCTTTTTTGTCGGTAATTTCTTCAATGAACCGGATTGTACCATTACCGTTACCAATACCGAAACTTTCGAACAAACTTCTATCACAGGACTAGATATCCTCGGTAGTTATGTTGTTGAAAACTTGCCGTATGGTACGTATAATTATACCGTAAGTAAAGATTGTTTTGTAAGTCAAACCGGACAGGTCGTCGTCGATTGCCAGCCTAATGACAATCAGGGAAATCCACAAGGCAATGTCGTTGCCCTCGGAGATATGGTACCTAATACAACCAACAATGTTTTCTTCTTTGTCGGTAATTTCTTCAATGAACCGGATTGTACCATTACCGTTACCAATACAGAAACTTTCGAGCAGACTTCTATCACAGGACTAGATATCCTCGGTAGTTATGTTGTTGAAAACTTGCCGTATGGTACGTATAATTATACCGTAAGTAAAGATTGTTTTGTAAGTCAAACCGGACAGGTCGTCGTCGATTGCCAGCCTAATGACAATCAGGGAAATCCACAAGGCAATGTCGTTGCCCTCGGAGATATGGTACCTAATACAACCAACAATGTTTTCTTCTTTGTCGGTAATTTCTTCAATGAACCTGATTGTACCATTACCGTTACCAATACAGAAACTTTCGAGCAAACTTCTATCACAGGACTAGATATCCTCGGTAGTTATGTTGTTGAGAACTTGCCTTATGGTACGTATAATTATACCGTGAGCAAAGATTGTTTCGTTAGCCAAACCGGTCAGGTGGTTGTCGATTGCCAGCCTAATGATGGCGAAGGTAACCAATTGGGTAATATCGTTGCCTTAGGAGATATGGTGCCTATTGCCATTGACAATTCAGTTACACAAGTGGATGGAACCTTAACGGCAAATGCAACCGGGTTGACCTACCAATGGACTTTGTGTGATGGAACAGAAATCTCCGGAGAGACCAATGCCTCTTTTACTCCAACAGTAACCGGAGATTATGCAGTAGTCGTTACGGATGGTAATTGTTCTTCTACTTCTGAATGCATTACCGTAATGGTTAATGGAACAACTTCTTTAAATGCTGTCGATTTATCCTTTTATCCAAATCCGGTTCAGGATGAGTTAACAATCGATTTCGAGAAAACGGTAAGCGATGTTAAGGTACGTGTATTTAACATTAATGGACAGCTGATGTTTACACAAGATTTTCCGGAAACGGAGTTGATTAGACTGGATATGTCAACACTAATTCCCGGAACTTATATGCTTGACTTAACCGTTAAGGGAGAAAGTTTAAAAACTTCCATTATAAAAATGTAAATGATGTAAATCAGGTATTTATTTTGAAAATTGCCGATTGCCGGCGGTGCTGAACAAAGCGTTCAGCGGATGAATGAATAACTGATTAGAAAAAGGATTTATAAATAATAAGGAGAAAGTCTCATAAGGGATTCGAAGGACCCGGGTTTTACCGCCCAGGTTCTTCTTCCCGAGTGATTCAACTATGTTGATTCACCATGCAGACTTTCCCTTTTTTTTATGGTTTATGGAAGCGATTTACGTTGTATTACTTCCTCTAAATTTTCCAGCAACCAGTCTTTATTCAACATGGGTGCTTTCGTCTCCAGTAATTCTACCTTCAATTTTAATAAATGTTCGTGAAAATTCTTTTTTGAATAGGCCTCTTTTGAATTTAGCAGTTGGATAAACTTTCGGGTATATTTTACAAAATTCTGATTAATATTGATTCGGGAAGGTGAAATCTTTTTATTCCTAATGAGAAAAAGCCTGTAGCTTTCTAAAAAAGACAAGAGTAAATCGTATTCTTTTAACTCGTAAAAAATTTTAATCTGCATAGATTTTGCATTGATCAGGTAAAATGCATTTTTATAATTCAACTTACTTAGCAGCACTAATGCTTCCTGGTAATTTTGTTGATTATAATAATAAAAGGCCATGCAAAAATTGTATGTATTTTTCCTGAATTCTACATTCAAATTGCCCCGGTGAGCATCCATAAACCACTTTGTCCAATCAAATTCTTTCAACCTACAGGCCAAGGTGACAATGTTTTTGAAGTCCATATCCCGGATTTCATTATTTTCAAGGTGTAATCCGTCTTTTATCATGGCCTGATATAACCTGAAAGTTCCCCTTGAAAAATTTTTCTCGTCAACATTTAATAACTGTATTCCATTATTGATAGCATACCGATAGATCAATGTCAAATCCTCAGTATTGATTTGCGAACGATTTTTTTCTATAAATTCTACCAATTCAAAAAAACGATTATGTTGATCCGGCTCCAAAAAAGTGTATAATACCCGATAGTAGATATTGATAGTCGGAATTTCTCCAAAAAAAGACCACCTTTCTTTGATATAGGGCAATAATAGATTTAAAATACCTAAATCGTACTTGTAATTAAATATCATCATGCGATTTAGCATATCACACCCGTTTTTCAATTTATTTAGAATAAACCCGATTTCCAAAGCTTCTTCCATCTTTTCAAAATAAACAGGCGTGTGTTTTCTTCCGCGCATTATAATACTCTGGTCTATAAACCGCTCCAACTGAAATACCCGTTCAAAGTAATCCTGATCTTTTATCCGAATGCTTTCCAGTTCGTCCCTTTCTTTTTTGGAATTATCCTCAAATAACTTCCACATCCACCTGTTTAAAGTCCCTTTTAAAACGAAATCACTTTTCCCATTACTTTGAGAATATTCTAATTGCCCCAGAAATTCTTTTAACAATTCCATCAAATTGAACATCAGGTTATTTATTTTAAACTCCTGATATTTATCGGAAAATATTAGCGCGTAAACTTCTTGTTTGGTAATCCTGGCCCATCGATCCTTATTTTCTCTTAATATTTCAAAAAGCTTCTTCGTATCTTCATGTTTATTGAAAAACGGTGAATCAACAAATTCACCAAAACGCCGCATTTCATTGGTGGTAAGGGCACTGAGATGGGTAATCAATTTGCTATTTTCCATAAACACACAATTTTGATCTAATAATTCGACATTAAAATTGCAACTAATCTATTAATAATCAATATTAAACACATTATATATATTTTTTAAAGCCAAAAAATAATCAAAAATAGTACTTCTAAATGGTCAATATACGCTTCAATTTTGTGTCTGGATCAAAACAAAACGAAAAAGCACATTATTTTCACAGCACCAAGCGCTGCTATTTTTGGCCGCGCAGTAATTAAAAAATTATGCAAAAATCATTTACACTTATCATTTTACTCCTGTTTGCTGCCAGGTTGGTTACAGGTCAGGCAGGAATGCTTGATCCGTCCTTTGCAGATGGCGGAATTTTTAACGTAGACCTTAATGGAGGCCATGATGTGCCCCAGGGAATTGCCCTCCAGGAAGATGGCAAAATGCTGGTCATTTTATCAGAAGATTATCCTGATGTGCCCAATTTTGACATTGCCATCGTGCGGCTCAACATTGATGGAACCATTGATAGTACCTTCGCAGACAATGGGACATACCATTATTCAAATCCGGTAGCCACTGACCTGGCTTATCATATACAGGTACTGGATGACGGAAAAATATTAGGCGCGGGGGCTCATGGAACCAGTGCGGCCAATCCGGATTTATTATTGATAAAACTTAATGCAGATGGCTCTCCGGACACGTCATTTGGCACAAATGGCATTTCCATTACTCCTGTTGATACCAGCGAGGATTATATTCGAAGTTTTGTGATCAATGAAGAAGGCAAGATTATAGCAGGCGGTTACAGCTATTTCCCGGGGTTTGTTTATACCCGAAACATAGTTTGCCGGTTTAACGCCAACGGATCATTGGATTCTACTTTTGCAGAAAACGGAATTTTCCTTTGGAATGATAATCAAACTTCTAATCACATTCATGACATCGCCTTCGCTGAAGATGGTGGCATTCTGGCTTGTGGAAGGAGTGCACCCGCTGGTGCAGACCGTATTTCTTTATACAAAATACTGGAAGACGGCAGTGCATTCGACTCAACTTTCGCCACGAATGGTGAAATGCTGGCCCCGCTGGCAGGGTCTGCTGACGGCATGATTGTTCACTCCAACGGAAACATCCTCATTACCGGAAGTGCATCAACAACCAATGGTACCAATCTTGTTGTATTGGCTTTTGACCAGGACGGTGTTCCCGTTTCCGATTTTGGAATAGATGGCGTCTTTTATCTTCACATCAATGATTTCAACAGTGCTAAATCCTTAATAGAGCAGGTAGATGGTAAGATAATGGTTGCCGGAAGTAGTGGCAATTCGATTTTTACCGGCGGCACTCCCGGTGCACTCTTATCGACAAGATTGGATGAAAATGGCGTAATCGATACTTCCTGGGGAGAAGAGGGTTATGTATTAACACCCATACCCGAAACATATGGAGCCGTGGCCAATGACATCGTCATTCAGTCTGATGGCAAAGTGGTGCTAATCGGGCAACATGCTGCCAATGGAGGCAATGATATGTTAGTCGTCAGGTATGGCAATTTTATCGACCAGGATGAAGATGGTTATGGCATTGATGTGGATTGCAATGATCTTGAATTTGCCATAAACCCCGGGGCAGAAGAAATTCCCAATAATGACATTGATGAGGACTGTGACGGCATAGCCCAAATTATTGATTTAGATATGGATGGTTACGATTCTGATAAGGATTGCGATGATATGAATGCAGCTGTAAACCCGGGAGCTGAAGAAATCCCCTACAATGGCCTTGATGACGACTGCGATAGCAGCACTCCAGACGATGACCTCGATGGAGACGGATTCATTTTGGCAGACGATTGTGATGATACCAATGCGTATATAAATCCTGATGCTGAGGAGATTCCTAATAATGAAATTGATGAAAATTGTGACGGCATGGACCTGATGGTGGGGATCAATGAAACGGAATTGGCCCGACAATTTATGGTTTATCCAAATCCAACATCCGGTAAAGTTTTCATTGAATACGATGTTAATTCAATTCAGCCGGAGTTAATCCAAATTACAGATTACTCAGGTAAAATACTCATGACGACCACTGAAATTCAAAACAGTATTAATCTCGAACTTTTTCCTTCCGGGATGTTAATAATTATAATACATACTAATGAAGGCGTGGCTGCCAAACGGATTTTGAAAAAATAATCAAAAACAGTACTTGTTAACTGCTGGTATACCGTAAAAAATTATTTTCAACTTTAAAGCACATTGTTTTCACAGCACCGTGCTCTGCTGCTTTTGGCAGAGCAGTAATTAAGCAATTTTGAAAAAATCATTTACACTTGTTATTTTATTCTTTCTTGCTACCCGACTACTTATAGCTCAGGCAGGAATCCTCGACCCTTCCTTTGCTGATGGCGGTATTTTCAACGTAGATCTCAATGGACAACATGATATCCCCACGGGAATTGCCCTTCAGGTAGATGGGAAAATGGTGGTCATTTTATCAGAAGATTATCCTGATGTGCCCAACTTAGACATTGCTATCGTACGGCTCAATACTGATGGAACTATTGATAGTACCTTCGCAGATAATGGGACGTACCATTATTCAAATCCGGCAGGCTATGATCTGGCTTATCACATTGAGGTATTGGATGACGGGAAAATATTAGGAGCTGGAGGGCATGGTAACGGTGGTTCTGATACAGATTTATTATTGATAAAACTCAATCCGGATGGTTCACCTGATACCTCATTTGGTACAGATGGTATCTCCATTTACGCGGTGAATACTGGTGAGGACTATATTCGCAGTTTTGTCATCAATGAGCAAGGTCAGATTTTGGCAGGGGGGCACAGTTCCTTCCCATGGTTTAATAGCCGAAATTTAGTTGCCAGATTCAACTCCAATGGATCACTGGATTCTACTTTTGCAGAAAACGGCATTTTTCTCTGGAATGATAATGAATCCTCTGATGAAATACATGACATCGCTTTTGCGGAAGATGGAGGAATTCTTGCTTGTGGAAAAAGTGTACCTTTCGGAGCAGACCGTATATCCTTATACAAAATACTGGAAGACGGCAGTGCATTCGACTCAACTTTCGCCACAAATGGTGAAATGCTGGCTCCGCTGGCTGGTGCTGCTGACGGCATGATTGTTCACTCCAACGGAACCATTTTACTTGCAGGAAGAGCTTTTGTTTCCAATGGATCAAATCTTGTTGTATTGGCCTATGATCAGGACGGCGCTGCTGTAGCTGATTTTGGAATAGAGGGCGTCTATTACCTTAATGTGTATGATTACACCAGGGCGACTTGCCTAATTGAGCAGGTAGATGGAAAGATAATAGCTGCCGGAAGTAGCGGGGGATCAATTTTTACAAACGGCATTCCTGCTGCACTCTTATCAGTAAGATTGGACGAAAATGGGGTGATCGATACTTCCTGGGGAGAAGAAGGCTACGTACTCACACCAATACCTGAAACACTTGGAGCATTAGCCAATGATATCGTCATTCAATCTGATGGCAAAGTTGTGCTTGCCGGGCAACAGGGAGCTGATGGAGCTGGTGAAGGTGATAATATGGTAGTTGCCAGGTACGGCAACTTTATTGACCAGGATGAAGACGGGTACGGTCTTGATGTAGATTGTAATGACCTCGAATTTGCCATAAACCCCGGGGCAGAAGAAATTCCCAATAATGACATTGATGAAGATTGCGACGGCATCGCCCAAATTATTGATTTAGATATGGACGGGTACGATTCTGATAAGGATTGCGATGATATGAATGCAGCTGTAAACCCGGGAGCTGAAGAAATCCCCTACAATGGCCTTGATGACGACTGCGATAGCAGCACTCCTGACGATGACCTGGATGGAGACGGATTCATTTTGGCAGACGACTGTGATGATACCAATGCGTATATAAATCCTGATGCTGAGGAGATTCCAAATAATGAAATAGATGAAGATTGCGACGGCATGGACCTGATGGTTGGCGTTAACGAAACCGCTTTATCACAACAGTTTGTTGTTTATCCCAATCCTGCCGGCCAACAGCTGACGATCCAATACGACGGAACTTCCATTAGAACAGAAAAAATTCAGATCATAGACCCTTCAGGGAAAATACTTAAAACCCTGGAAAAATCTGATTTTGGAAACCTGATCCGGATCGATATGGCCAATATGCCCGCCGGCCTGTTGATTTTGACCCTCCAGACCAATGAAGGAATAGCCGTAAAAAAAATACACAAACAATAATATAAAAACCACTACGAGCATGAACTGTCCTGAAATTTATCAGGGGTAATATGTCTCCTTTCAAAAACGAACTGCCTGGATATTTATCCGGGCAGTTTTTTTTTATTCCACCGGCAACCGTATCTTTCCCAATCCTCCAGGTAATCCAAATAAGAAGTGTGGTAAGCTCCTACCAGATATGGCCTTCGGATGTTCAAAAATCTCTTGGCCACTTAACTAAAATAAAGCCTCACCAATCTTCAAATTCCTAACTATTTTTCTAAATTTGTCAGACGCTAAAAATCTTAATCCCTGACTCTTCTTTTCATCGGGACTCCTTTTTTTTAACTCTGTTAATCGAACCGTCAAGCACAAAATATCATGAAAAAACAATCAAACAATCGTCGGGAATTCGTAAAAAAAAGCATAGCCTTTGCGGCCGGGATATCCATAATCCCCCGACATGTATTGGGTGGCCCCAACTTTATAGCCCCCAGTGATCAACTCACCAAAGCAGTGATAGGCGTTGGAGGCATGGGCCAGGTTCACCTGGGATACGAAGGAGCGAAGTTGCTTGCCGTTTGTGATGCCGATGCCAATCACCTGGCGGATACGCTTAAAAAAGTGGATAAAGACGTTAAAGGATATCGTGACTTTCGTGAGGTGCTGCAAAGGCCGGATATAGACATCATCCATATTGCCACCCCACCCCACTGGCACGGAATCATGTCGGTAATGGCTGCAGAAGCCGGAAAGGATGTATGGTGTGAAAAGCCGATGACAAGAACCATCGGCGAAGGAAAAAAGGTGGTGGAAGCCATGAAGGTCCATGGAAAAATGTTTAGACTGAATACCTGGTTCAGGTTTACGGACAACTTCTATGGAATGGGGACTCCGGTAATTAACCTCAAAAAGGTGGTCGATAGCGGGGCACTGGGATGGCCGTTAAAAGTTACCATAAGTGGCATCACCGGCTTCAACTGGAAATTCTATTGGGTAGGAAAGACAAATTTACCGCCTCAGCCCGTGCCAGAAAATTTGGATTATAATATGTGGTTAGGACCGGCCCCTGAAAAACCCTACCACGTTCATCGTACTCATTCAACATTCAGAGGGTACTGGGATTATGATGGCGGCGGGCTCGGAGATATGGGGCAGCACTATATCGACCCTGTACAATACTTCCTCGGAAAAGACCATACGAGTCCAATAAAAGTTGAAATCGATGCGCCTCAGCAACATTATGATGCCATAGGGACCTGGAGAAAAATTGTTTTCACCTATGCGGACGGTTGCCAGATCATCCTGGACGGGGAGAATAAAGATAAAGGGGCTGCCTATATCGAAGGGCCTGACGGGAAAATTTATAATGGTTTTAAATCTACCCTTCCTGATGTAAAAGGATTGATCGATAGTTTGCCTGACCCGGCCGAACAGATCACCAATTTTTCAGAATCGGTCAGAACACGTCAGAAATTTGCTCTCAATGAAGAAAACGGCCACCGCTCGGCCACTATAGTCAACATGGGAGTGATAGCCCTTCGCCTGGGCAGGACTTTGGAATTCGATCCTGTAAAACAGGAATTCATCAACGATGAGGAAGCGAACAGGTTGATCAATCAACCCATGAGACATTCATGGGCGTATTGATTCCTTTAAGAAGGAACGGCCGATAAGGAATATAATCCGTTGGCCATTAACAACAGGCATCCAGCCTGTTTTTGTTAAAAAAACAAACCATCATAAAATGAACAAATCAATTATAACTTTCATAAGTTTCCTTTTGATCTTTAGCATAGGCCAGAAAGTAACAGCTCAAACAAACAGAACACTTGAAACCCGGGTAGCAGATATCCTGGCTCAGATGCCCACCAACGACCTTGACCATGCTGATAAATTAATGGAAGAAATCATGGCAATGAAAACCGAAGGGATTCTTCAGTTTTGCAATATGCTGGTTCCGGCCGGAACAGGAGATGATACCCGGGTAAGGTACGCCCTTGAAAGTCTGGCCATTTACATTGGAGGCCGGCAGGCAAAAATTGATGAAAATATAGTAGAAAACACCTTCCTGGCGGCCATTGAAAAGGCTGCTGACCCCGAGGTGAAGACATTTTTGATGGAACGACTGATTCATTGCGGAAGCAATGCCAGTGTTCCACTGTTAGAGCAATACCTTTCCCACGAGCGTTTGTACAATCCCGCATTAGCTGCCTTAACCGCTATCGGGACGCCAAAAGCTGCCCATGCCATAATGATGGCAACCAGGAACGCGGACGTAAAAAGGCAACCTGCCTTCATCAGTGCCTTGGGGCAATTGCGGTACTTCCCGGCCATCAGTTTATTAAACCAATTGGCAAAAGATAAAACACCGGATGTACAACGGGAATCTCTGAAAGCCCTGGCCGAAATTGCCGCTCAGGAATCCGGCAATCTTCTACTGGCTGCTGCCAAAAAATCCGGATTTATCCTTGACGAATCACAGTCCATTCTTGCCTATATCCACTATGGAAAAAGACTCGCCGAAAACGGAAAAACAGATCTGAGTACTGCAGTAGGCAATACTTTATTGAAAAATTGTACCGCCAAAAACCAACTGCACTTTCGAACGGCGGCCATTCAGATGCTTCGGGCAAATGAAGGCTCTGCTTTTACCGAAATATTAATCAAAGAAGCCCAACATAAAGATAACACTTACCGGGGAGCCGTTTTAGCACTTGCCGCTCAAAACCTGACAAGCGATGAAGTCTCGAAATGGGTAAAAGCATATCCAAATGTTTCGGTTCAAGCAAAACCGCAATGGCTCAGGATGTTGGCGCCCAGAAATGAACCGGGTGTTTTCGAAAACTGCATCAAACCAGCCACCCGTAATACTGATGAAGAAATTAAAATAGCCGGGATCAAGGCCCTGGCTTTCCAGGAAAAATCAAAAGCATTACCGGTGTTGATCGAGTCTCTCAGAAATGCCGTTTCTGCTAAAGAATATCTGGCGATAAAAGAGACATTACTAATAATCTGTGATGCACAGGATATTGAAACACTGGCCGGAAGTTTAAAGGAAATGAATGATGATGGCAAAGCGGTACTGGTAGAATTGCTGGCTGCCCGAAGAGCGATAACACATTTTAATACAATCGCTTCATTGATAAACACCGATAACAAAGCATTAAAAACAGCGGTTTATGCTGCTTTACCATCCATCTCAACGGCTGACAACCTGGTTAAGCTTTTCGATTTGCTTCATATAGTCCAGAATGATCCTTACATCAGTGACGTACAAAAGGCAATCATCCATGTCTTAGAGAATGCCGAAGGAGATCACTCTACACTCGTTTTTGAAACCTACCAAAACAGTCCGGCAAAAGAAAAAATGCTGCCGGTTTTATCAACCATTAACAGTACTGAATCTCTTAGACTGATCACAGCCATGTTAAACTCGGGCAATGAAAGAGAGCAATTGCTGGCGCTCGACGGATTGGCCAAATGGAAAAATAATGATGCCCTGCCGTATTTATTTGAAAAGGCAAGTGCCGCCCCTGAAGGGGAGTTAAGGTCAAAAGCTTTCGGGTATTATTTAACCCAAATTGCTCATGCTGACACTCCGGAGGATCAGAAGTTATTATTGATCAAAAAGTTAATGCCTTTTTGTAAAAATATTGAAGAACAAAAGCAAATACTCCAAAGCGCCGGAAACGTCAAAACATTCTTATCCATGATTTTTGTATCGGAATATTTTGACAATAAATCGCTGGCAGAAACAGCCTCCAGGGCCGCCATAAAAATCGCGCTTCCTGACCCGGGGCAAAAAATAGCGTTTAGCGGTGACCTGGTCAGAAATATTATCACCACTAGTATGGGTAATCTTTCTGGTCCCGGCAGTGAATACGATAAAATTGATGTGCAGGCTTTTTTAGACAAGTTACCTGAAGACAAAGGTTTTGTTTCCATATTCAATGGCACCGACTTATCCGGCTGGCAGGGGCTCGTTGAAAACCCGATAGCCCGGGCAAAAATGACCCCAGAGGAATTAGCCCAAAAACAGGCAGCAGCCAATGAGCAATTGCGCAAAGACTGGAGGGTGGAAAACGGCACCATCCGGTTTGTCGGAGAAGGATACAAAAACCTTTGCTCCATAAAAAAATATGCAGATTTTGAAATGTTCGTCGACTGGAAAATAGGCAAAGGCGGCGACAGCGGCATTTATTTGAGAGGAACGCCCCAGGTACAAATTTGGGATACTGCACGCGTAGAGGTGGGCGCGCAAGTCGGTTCCGGAGGATTGTACAACAATCAAATAAACCAAAGCATTCCGCTAAAAGTAGCCGATAACCCAATTGACGACTGGAATACTTTCCATATCAAAATGGTTGGAGAACGGGTGACTGTTTACCTTAATGGAGAACTGGTGGTGAATAACGTTATCCTGGAAAATTACTGGGACAAAACGCTGCCAATCTTCCCCAAAGAAGCCATTGAACTACAGGCTCATGGTGAAAATGTTCAATTCAAAAATATCTTCGTTCGGGAAATTATGTCAGGCGATGATCTCTTGAGTGAAGAAGAAAGAGCCGCCGGATTCAAATCGCTTTTCAACGGAAGGGATTTGGATCATTGGATCGGCAACAAAGACGATTATGTGGTGGAAAATAATGAAATTTCAGTCCAGCCAAAACAAGGAGGTCATGGAAATCTTTATACCGCTGAAGAATACTCAGACTTCATTTTCAGATTCGAATTTAAACTGACGCCCGGCGCCAATAACGGATTGGGAATCCATGCTCCCCTTGATGGGGATGCGGCCTTTGTTGGTAAGGAATTGCAAATATTGGACAATACGGCTGCTATTTATGCTAACCTGGAACCTTACCAGTACCACGGTTCTGTATATGGCGTCATTCCCGCAAAAAGAGGGTTCCTAAAACCTGTCGGCGAATGGAATTATGAAGAAGTTATCGTTAAGGGGGATGATATAAAAATCATTCTCAATGGAACAGTCATTGTCGACGGCAATGTTAAGGAGGCTTCCAAAAATGGCCCCATGGACGGACGTGACCACCCTGGATTAAACCGACACAAGGGTCATATCGGCTTCCTTGGACACGGGTCGGAATTGCGATTTAGAAATATCAGGATTAAATCATAAAATCTCCCTTAATGGAACACAGATCAAACGAATTTAACTGGTCAACACTGATTTTTTATTCATCCGTTCTTATCCGCTATATCCGTCTAATCAGCGTTCTATACTATCCTTGGAACACGGATCAAACGGTTTCAACTGGTTTTGACGGATTTTTTCATCCGTTCTTATCCGTTATATCCGTCCAATCAGCGTTCTATACTATCCTTGGAACACGGATCAAACGGATTCAACTGGTTTTGACGGATTTTTTTTCATCCGTTCTTATCCGCTATATCCGTCTAATCAGCGTTCTATCCAATGGAACACAGATCAAACGAATTTAACTGGTCAACACTGATTTTTTTTCATCCGTTCTTATCCGCTATATCCGTCTAATCAGCGTTCTATACTATCCATGGAACACGGATCAAACGGATTTAACTGGTTAACACTGATTTTTTTCATCCGTTCTTATCCGCTATATCCGTCTAATCAGCGTTCTATCCAATGGAACACAGATCAAACGAATTTAACTGGTCAACACTGATTTTTTATTCATCCGTTCTTATCCGCTATATCCGTCTAATCAGCGTTCTATACTATCCTTGGAACACGGATCGAACGGATTCAACTGGTTTTGACGGATTTTTTCATCCGTTCTTATCCGCTATATCCGTCCAATCAGCGTTCTATACTATCCTTGGAACACGGATCAAACGGATTCAACTGGTTTTGACGGATTTTTTTTCGTCCGTTCTTATCCGCTATATCCGTCCAATCAGCGTTCTATACTATCCTTGGAACACAGATCAAACGGATTTAACTGGTTAACACTGATTTTTTTTCATCCGTTCTTATCCGCTATATCCGTCTAATCAGCGTTCTATCCAATGGAACACAGATCAAACGGATTTAACTGGTTTTGACGGATTTTTTCATCTGTTCTTATCCGTTATATCCGTCCAATCAGCGTTCTATACTATCCTTGGAACACGGATCAAACGGATTCAACTGGTTTTAACGGTTTTTTTATTTTAAAAGCCAGGCTTTCATGACAACTTAATCATCCGCAGGAAATAAAACGTCCCTTTCAATTTAACCTTCAAAATATACATGCCGGGAACAAGACCGGTAAGGCTTTGGGAAGGCCGTAGGGGCAGACTTTCGATATATTGACCTGAAAGACTAAGCAAATCTATTTCCTGAATTTCGTGAAAATCAGCACACTGTATTTCAAAATCAGCAAAAAAGGGATTGGGAGAAATGACAAAAGATTTCTTTATATCTAAATTACTTACATCATCAATAACACCATCACATCCGAAATGAATCCCTGAACCAAACTCCGGATCAGGATTAAAGTAAAAGGCTCCATTAATAAGATATTCTCCGTTAATTGAAAAACACATCAAATCTACAGAATAGTCCAATGACTCTAAACCAGTACTTACGGTCAAAAAATGGTTAATAACTCCGATTCCCTCAACCCATTGAGCATTGTTAAAGTTAATCTGTTTTCTGTATTCATCTGGTAGTACCAAAACTGAATCAACCCATTGAACAAAAATACTGTCTCCCGAATCACTCAAACATTCTTTTTCTATTGAAAAACTATCCCCCGCTTCAAGACTGAAGTCATATAATAAAAACTCTTCTGTTGAATCTTTTTGTAAAAAAAATACCTGATCTTCCTCTGACCTGATAAAATCATAGACAATTTGAGAAGTGGTCCATCCCCAACAATCCGAATGGGTAATCTTTTTATAATGTTGTTCATTGATTATTGTATCCCCAAACATTTCAAATGTATGAAAATTGGGAATCGTCCAGGGATCAAAACTATGCACATACGTCCAGGAAGCGGAATCCTGAGGAAAAGAAAATTCCTGACCAACAATTGGGAAAGATGAAAGGAACAGTAAACATGTAAGTAAAATATTTTTCATTGGTATTTGTTTTCAATCGAATAAAAGAAAGTATTCAATTAACTGTCTTTGTGAGTCTATAAATCATTGACAATCAATAACAATCCCGATAATTTTATCGAGGATGTCGCGATGCTCCATTTGAACTTTGAACCTGAAACTTTAAACAGTCCCGAATAAAAATAAGGAATACTATCCAAAAGAAAAACAACATCAAAACACCATGCAAGATATCTTACAAAAAAATCCGTCCTCACCCGTTCAATCCGTCTCATCCGCGTTCTATTCCCCCCAAAAAAAATGCTTACCGAAATCAACAGATCCCGGTAAGCAAACACATAATCAATTTATAAAATTCAGAAAATTACATTCTTATGATCGTGTAATTTCCAGCCAAAAAAGGTCAGGTGATTTCAAATTTTTATTCCATACAAATTAGTCTTCAACCAGAAACCAGTAACAAGTAACCAGCAAAGATGACACCTTTTCCTCCACAGGTAGCCAGCCCGGCGAAGATGTCACCTCAAGCAACCAGCAACCAGCAACCAGCAAGCCCCTAATCACAATCCACACAAACCAGCCCTTCGTCCTCCATGACCCAAACATTCCCGTCACTGGCCCAAACAGAGTTTTCAGTATCCTTCTTTTGAATTTCTCCCTGGTGACGCGCTACGTCTCTGTGAATCCTGATGAATTTACCTTCAGGAATGAGTAAGGTTACATTAACCTCCTGCACTCTGAATTTTTCGGCTTTGGTCACCTCAAGAAATGCGGGCAGGAACAAATGGCTGCCTTCAATGCGATAGTCAAATTCGATATTTTCTGCAAGCTCCTGGGCAAGTTGGGTACTGATCCCACGAGCTTCATTGACCTGTATGAATTCAAATTCCGATCCTTCCGCACGTTTAATGGAAACAGCTATATTATCAAAGACGAATTCGTTTTCAGTAAGTTTCACATGATCGTCATCAATACCAAACAGCGTATCATAATCCTTTGAAAACATACTCACCTCAAGGGTGTCCGATGTAATATCAAGTGGGGTATTCACTTTGGTAACCGCTCCATCAAACTCAAATTCCTTCCCCACCAAAGCGGCAGACAAAAAGAATCCCGCAATATTGATCCCCCAGAAAATGCCCAGAGCCGTTCTCCATCCCTTACTCAGCCGGGTCTGAAAAAACATTCGCAAAATCCCCAAAACAATAGAAAAAAGTGGGATTCCGATAATCATGAATAAATTAAAAGCACCGAGGTAGGAGAAAAAAGCTCTTCCGGGCAAAACAAAATCGAGGAAAGGAGACCCGTAGAACATGGCTGCAAGCAGCGCGAACCACGAAACAGCAAGACCGACGATAATTACAATCCCAATCGTTTTAATAACAGCCGGAAGCACCTTTCGGAGCACTAAAACAATAGTGAGCAATACACTGCCTAGAATAGAAACCCATTTCTTAAGGGGAGTTGTTCCATCACCTTTTTCCTTTTCTCCGCGACTTTTTTTTTTGATCCAAACTCCTCTCCGAATTCAGAAACTTTTTCTGACAAATTCTCAAATTCGTCTTTGATGATCTTGCTGATATTGTCCACATTGATAGGCTCACCACGCATGGCGAGGTAATCCCCTGCGGTCTCGGCTTTAGGCAAAATAGCCCAAAGTACGGCATACAGTAAAATTCCGGAGCCTCCGAAAAGGGTGAAAACGATAAAAGCGATACGGATCCAAAGCGGGTCAGCTATGCCAAAATAAGCAGCTATCCCCGAACAAACACCGGCAACAACTTCCTCTTCAGGGTCACGAAACAATCGCTTACCTGTTTTGAAGACAAAGTCACTTTTACCGGATGACATGGTTTCATCCTCCAGCGTATCCGCTCCGAAATCTTCCGGGCTACCCATCGTGGAAATGGCATTGGTGACGTCTTTAATAGTAACAATCGGGCGATTTCCCAAGCTTTCCTGAAACAGTTCAGCAAGCCTGGATTCTATGTCACCGGTAATTTCCTCGTATCCATCCCCGCCTCTAAAATGTTTGTGGATGGCTTTTAGGTACTTATCCAAATATTCAAAAGCATCTTCATCAATAGTAAATGGATATCCTCCAAGATTGACCGTGAAAACCTTATTCATTTTGTGTTGAGTTTAATTTTTTTTCTAATAATTTTGTTGCGTCATCCTGCTCACCGCATCCACCAGGCTCCCCCATGTATTCAGCAAATCCCCCAGGAATTCCTCCCCCTTGGGCGTGATCTTGTAATACTTGCGCGGAGGCCCCGAAGTGGACTCCTCCCACTTATATTCAAGCAAATCTGCTTTCTTCAATCGACTCAGCAGAGGATACAGCGTGCCCTCTACCACCACAAGGTCAGAATCCTTCAACCGCTCGTTGATCTCACGGCCATAAGTTTCCTTTTCGCTTATCATGGACAGGATGCACATTTCAAGTACTCCCCGCTTCATCTGCGTCCGTGTTTTATCTAATTCTTTCGATTTCATACCACAAATATAAATCCTCTGTAGGTACTATGCAACACCAAGTACCTAAATGAGCAGGTATTATTGACAAAAATGTAGTTTTTTTCGACGAATTACATTTTAAAAGGTCTTTTCAATATCGCAAATGAATTGAAATGGATCACCACTGCGCTCCGCTCTGCTCGTCACGACATCCTGTCGGCAACGTCAAAGGTGGCGGACTCCCGTCCGCCCGGCAAGCCCGGCTTTTAAAATGGACGCTTTGGGCAATTGAGTTTTGAAGGCTGTTTTTTTTGAAGTATGTTTACGGGATAAAACCACTGCCGACATGCTTAAAATTGACATGCACACCCACATCATTCCTGAAAAGTTACCCCGTTTCAGTGAAAAATTCGGTTACGGTGACTTCATTCACCTCGTGCACCACAAACCCGGGTTTGCCAATATGATGAAAGGAGACAAGTTTTTCCGGGAGATCGAATCAAACTGCTGGGATGCAGAAGAGCGAATCGACGAATACGCCACCCATAACACCCGGGTCCAGGTGGTATGTACCATCCCCGTGATGTTTTCCTATTGGGCGAAACCTAAAGACGGTCTTGAGCTTTCCATGTTTTTGAATGACGACATTGCCCAAACCGTACAGGACCACCCCAAAAATTATATCGGGTTGGGCACACTCCCTATGCAGGATGCAGCGCTGGCCATCCGGGAACTCGAACGATGTAAGGAGATTGGGCTGGTGGGCATACAGATTGGCTCCAATATCAATGATAAAAACCTGAACGAAGAAGATTTCTTCCCCATTCTCAAAGCCATGCAGGACCTCGACATGGCGCTTTTTGTGCATCCTTGGAATATGATGGGATTCCACTCCATGGAAAAATACTGGCTGCCGTGGCTGGTCGGCATGCCCGCCGAAACTTCACGGGCCATTTGCTCCATGATTTTCGGGGGAGTTTTGGAACGGTTGCCGGAACTTCGGGTTTGTTTTGCCCATGCAGGAGGTTCTTTCCTGCCTACCATTGGCCGGGTAGAACATGGTTTCAACTGCCGCCCCGACCTGGTGGCCATTGACAACCCCGTGAACCCAAGGGAGTATCTAGGTAAATTCTGGGTCGACTGCATTACCCATGATGAAGCCATGCTCGAATACATCCTCAAAACTGCCGGCCCGAAAAAGGTAACCCTGGGATCCGATTACCCTTTCCCTCTTGGCGATCTCGAAATAGGGGCCTTCATTGAAACCATGGGATTGCCGGAATCAACCGTCGAAGATATTTTCTGCAATAATATTCTGGATTGGCTGAAGCTCAAAAAAAGTGCTTTTTTGTAGCTTTACAGGAATTTTAAATCCAACTACTATAATGTCGAAGCAAAAAAATAAACAGCAACCCAAAAGCAAACCGGCACCGAAAACCAATATTCCTGTTTCCGGAGTGATGCCCTGGAAATACATAGCCATTTTATTTGCCTTTGGATTTCTTTTGTACGCCAATACTTTTAACCATGATTTTGCCCAGGATGACGCCATTGTCATTACGGACAACATGTTTACCAAAGAAGGCATCGATGGCATTCCCGGACTCCTGAAATACGATACTTTCTACGGATTTTTCAAAAAAGAAGGCAAAGACAAACTAGTGGCCGGTGGTCGTTACAGGCCTCTGACTCCTGTGATGTTTGCCCTTGAATACCAAATCTTCGGCGAGAAACCATGGATCGGCCACGTGATGAATGCCTTTTATTACGGACTTACGGTGGTCACTTTATTTTTACTGCTATTGAAATTATTCAGTCGGCGGGAAGAACGCGAGGCCGCGCTCATGATCGCCCTGGGAGCCAGTTTGCTTTTCGCAGCTCATCCTTTGCATACCGAAGCGGTGGCCAACATCAAAGGCCGGGATGAGATCATCGCACTTTTTGCTTCCCTGTTGGCATTGCATTTGTCGTTCCGCGCTTATTTTGAAAAAAAGAAAGTCCTGCATAT
The DNA here is from genome assembly GCA_020636105.1 of Lewinellaceae bacterium. NCBI lineage: Bacteria > Pseudomonadati > Bacteroidota > Saprospiria > Saprospirales > Lewinellaceae > Lewinellaceae bacterium. The sequence continues at coordinate 4,571,324 of JACJYL010000001.1, read as the reverse complement.
TGTAGCAGGTGTGATCTTTTTCCTGGGATTGCTTTCCAAAGAGAACACCATCACCTTCCTGGCTGTCATTCCTATGACCTATTATTTTTTTACTAAAGAAAAAGGAAATAAGATCGTTCTGAACATACTGCCCTTCCTGGCCGCGACGGTGGTGTTTCTTGCCTTGAGAGGCAGCATCCTTGGGTGGACTTTGGGGGATCCTCCAGGGGAGCTTATGAACAACCCCTTTCTCAAATTGGTCGGTGGAAAATGGGTGGCCTTCTCCGCAGCCGAAAAACTCGCCACCATCATGTTCACCCTGGGAAAATATGTACAACTGCTCATTTTTCCTCATCCGTTGACCCACGATTATTACCCCTACCAGGTAGGCATTCGCAACTGGGGTGATCCAATGGTGTTAGGATCTTTGATTTTATACCTCGGGCTCATTGCCGTCGTTATCCTGGGCTGGCGCAAAAAAAGCCCGGTCGCCTTTGGAGTGGCCTTTTTCCTTATCACCCTTTCCATCGTTTCCAATATCGTTTTCCCGGTAGGAACGAATATGTCGGAAAGGTTTATGTTTATGCCCTCCGTCGGGTTTGCGATAAGCATCAGCTACCTGCTTTTTACCTTGACAAAAAAAGCCGCCTCCAACCCATATTTGATCATTATCGGAGCCATTACGCTTCTATTTGCGTTGAAAACATACGATAGAAATCAAGTCTGGAAAGATAATTTCACCCTTTTTACCACAGACGTGCAAGTTTCCAAAAATAGTGCTAAATTGCAGAACGCCGCGGGAGGAGCCTTATCCAATCGCGCAAGCACTGAACCGAATGAACAAAAGAAAAATGCCATGCTGAACGAAGCCGTGGGGCATTTGAACGAAGCTATCAGAATACATCCTACTTATAAAAATGCCTTCCTCATCAGGGGCAACTGCTACAACTGGCTGAAACAATACGATAAAGCCATTGCGGACTACACCTATGCACTTAAGCTGGACCCTGGATACGAAGATGCCACCAAAAACCTGGCCATCACCTACCGTGAAGCTGGTGAGTACTTTGGCAAGGAAAAAGGAGATCTTAATCAGGCGCTGACCTATTTATCAAAGGCCTACGAAATGGATCCCAATGAATATGCCACCGTTCGCCTGATGGGCGTCGCTTACGGTATGGGAGGCAATAAGGAAAAAGCCATTGAGTATTTTACCAAATGCACTCAACTTGAGCCTGAAAACGCATTCGCCTGGTTTGATCTGGGCATTGCTTATCTTAACGCAGGCAACAATGAGCTGGGAAATACGTATATAACTAAAGCCAGAACCCTCGATCCTGAAATTGACCAAAAAAGGGGTGAGAACAGGTGATGAAAAGGCTAAAGGTAAAAGACTAAAGGTAAAAGACTAAAGGTTAAAGTAAGATGATGAGGCATAAAACGTCTCAAGGGAACACTTTAAAAATAAATTGAGATATTTTGGGGATGACTCCTCTTTAGGAACGGGGGAAGCGGCGGCAAATAGATCAATTTATTTTTATCAAACCTCTGACAGGGATTTTGAGAAGCCTAAAAATATTTTAAATTGCAGGGTGACTCCGAAACTCGTTTTCAGTCTCCTGCTGCACCATTACCATTCAAAACGAAACAACCAAAAAAACAAACCAGTAACCAGTAACCAGTAACCAGTAACAAGCAACCAGATTCCATGAAACGCTTATTCATTTTAATCATTGGCATATGCCTGACCACGACAGTAGATTCTTTTAACAAAAGCCCCGAACCCCGATTGTTTCCTCCCAAACCGGATCCAAAGGAAAAGATGTGGGTAGATTCGGTGTTTAATAGCCTGACCCTTGATGAAAGGCTGGGACAATTATTCGGTATCCGTGCACATTCAGACCTGGGTTCCAAACACATTGCTGAGGTTGAAGCCATTATTAAAAAATATAAAGTCGGTGGATTGTGTTTTTTCCAGGGCACCCCGGAGAAGCAGGTCGAGCTGATCAACCGCTACCAGGCTCTTTCGAGCCCCTTACCCTTAATGATCTCGATCGACGGGGAATGGGGACTGGGCATGCGTATGAAAGCCTCTACTATAAGTTTCCCCAAACAATTGATGCTCGGCGCCATTCGTGACAATGATCTGATTTATGACTTTGGAGCCGAGGTCGCCCGGCAGTTGAAGCGGGTAGGCGTTCACGTCAATTTTGCCCCCGTGGTGGATGTCAACAACAACCCGGCCAACCCCGTCATTCATACCCGCTCCTTCGGAGAAGATCGCGATAACGTTGCCGTGAAGGGTTATATGTATATGAAAGGCATGCAGGAGAATGGAGTCATGGCCTGTGCCAAACATTTTCCCGGCCACGGTGATACAGATGTTGATTCTCACCTTGATTTGCCTAAAATCACCCATTCCCGGAGCAGACTGGACAGCGTGGAGCTTTACCCTTTTAGGATACTCGCCCAACAAGGCATCGGGAGCATGATGATCGCCCACCTGGAGGTACCTGCCCTGGAAAAACGCCCCAACAGGCCGACCACATTATCAAGAAATACGGTTACCAACCTGCTGAGAAATGAAATCGGTTACGATGGTCTCCTGTTCACCGACGCCCTTGAAATGAAAGGGGTCACCAAATACTTTGGTCCCGGACAAGTTGAAGCCGAAGCCCTGCTCGCCGGCAATGATGTCCTGCTCCTTCCTGAAGATATGGGCGCAGCCATACGCGAGATCAAAAATTATATCAAAACCGGCAAACTGGATCAAAAACAGGTGGATGATAGCGTCAAAAGAGTGCTTCGCGCCAAATACCGCCTCGGACTGACTTCCTTTGCCCCATTGGATACAGCAAACGTCCGGGCTGATCTCAACACACCAAAAGCGCTGGCGCTCAAACAGAAACTGATCGAAAATGCTTTGACGCTGGTGCGTAACAAAGACGGTATGATCCCTTTTAAGGAACTGGAGAACCTGAACCTGGCTTCAATAAGCCTGGGATCGACTAAAAAAACGCCCTTCCAGGCACGTATGGACAATTACACCCAAATGGATCACTTTCAGAACAAATCCAGTATTCCCGAGGATCGTCGCGATTTCCTGATTGAGCAACTGAAAGACAAAGATGCCGTAATCGTTGGATTACATGAAATGAGCAGCAGTGCCGGAAAGGATTATGGCATCACAAAAGACGAAAGAAACTTTATTGACGAGTTGCGCCGGTTTACCAAAGTGGTGGTGGTGGTATTCGGAACGCCCTACAGTTTAAAATTTTTCGATGATGCCGACTGGGTACTGGAAGCCTATGAAGATGAACTTATGGTTCAGGATGCCGCCGCCCAGGCATTGTTCGGAGGAGTACCTTTGAGAGGACGCTTGCCGGTAACGGCTTCTAAAAAGAGTGCCTTCAATACCGGCCTGGAAACCGTGAACCTGTTCAGGATGGGATTTTCGCTTCCTGAGGGTGTTGGCATGTCATCCGACAGTTTGAATAAAATTCGTAAACTGGCAGAAGCAGGCATTAAATCAAAAGCCTTTCCCGGCTGTGTTGTGCTTGCCGCCAAAGACGGCAGGATCATCTACCAGGAAGCTTTTGGGTATCACACTTATGAAAAACGGGTGAAGATGCATACGACCGATCTGTTTGACCTGGCCTCCATTACCAAAATAGCCGCTTCAACCATTGCTGTGATGAAAATGGAAGATGAAAAGCTGATAAATGTGAATGACAGTCTCGGGCAATATTTGCCCCGATTGAAAGGTACGAACAAAGCGGGCCTCATTATCAGTGATGTGATGGCACATCATGCAGGGCTAAAAAGCTGGATCCCTTTTTACAAGGAAACCCTCGAGGGGAGAAAACATCCCCGGTTGTCGGAAAAATTCTACCGTACGGAAAAAAGTGAAGGATTCAGCATTGAGGTAGCCGACAATGTATTCCTGAGGAACGACTACCCGGATACTATCTTCCAGCGAATCATCGACTCGGATCTTAACAAAACACGAGATTACAAATACAGCGACCTGGGTTTTTATTTCATTTCCATGCTCACGGAAGCCAGAACCGGTAAAACCCTGGATAAATATGTGCAGGAAGAATTTTACGGTCCGTTATCCTTACAATCAACCTGTTTCAATCCAAAAGCAAAATTTCCACTCGATAGGGTCGTTCCTACTGAAAAAGATAAGTACTGGCGCAACCAAGAGGTCCATGCATATGTTCATGATATGGGAGCTGCTATGATGGGAGGAGTAAGTGGCCATGCTGGTTTATTCGCCAGTGCCGAAGACCTGGCCATAATCATGCAAATGCTGCTGTGGAAGGGAGAATATGCCGGACAATCTTTTATCGCTGAAAAAACAGTAGCAGAATTCACGACACGCCATAATCTGGATACCCGACGAGGTATCGGCTTCGATATGCCCCAGCTTGATCCGGACGCCAGATCGCCCTTATCAGATATGGCTTCTGCACAAACTTTCGGTCACCTCGGTTTTACCGGAACGGCTGTTTGGGCAGACCCAGAAACGAATATTATCTACGTATTTTTATCGAACCGCACTTTTCCAAGTATGCGGAATTATAAAATAAATAAGATGGATATCCGGCCGAAGATTCAAACGATTTTTTATGAATCGTTGAATTAATCTATCATTTAGGTCAAAATATTTAATTAAAAATAAAAACACCGATTATGAAATTAACATTAAAATTTTTTATTCTTCTTTTCATACCTCTCGCACTGTCATCCTGTGTGACCAAAAAAAAGTACCTCGATTTGGAAAATCAATTTGAGGTGGCCAATAAAGACCTGGGGAAATGTGGAGAAAGCTTGAGTGATTATATGAATCGTTTGGCTGCATGTGATCAGGATAGGGCTACACTGAAAAGTACCCTCAAAATTAGGGAAGAACAAGTCAACGATTTAAAATTCCTGATCGAAGACCTGAAAAAACAACGTGACATGCAGGCAGGGCATGTAGAAGGATTGACCACTCTGTCACAATCAGCCAGTGACAACATTAAGGAAACCCTAGCCCAGTTGGAAGGAAAGGACAAATACATCCGATTCATCCAGGCGGCCAAAACACGGGCTGACTCCATCAACCTTGCCCTGGCCATCAACCTGAAAGGAGTGCTTCAGAAAGGCATCGAAGACGAAGATGTGGAAGTCAAAGTGGATAAGACGGTCGTATTCATCAACCTTTCCGATAAGATGCTCTACCAAAGCGGCAGTGCCGATATCACACCACGAGCCAATGAAGTACTAGGGAAAATTGCACAAATCATCGATTCCCGCCCCGATCTTGAAGTCATGGTGGAAGGATATACCGATAATGTGCCGATTAAAAACGACTGCCTTCAGGACAACTGGGACCTCAGTGTTAAACGAGCCACTTCAGTGGTTAGAGTTTTACAGGGTAAATTCAATATCGATCCAAACAGGCTGATCGCCGCGGGACGCGGACAATACAATGTGCTCGCTTCCAACGATACTGCCGAAGGCCGTGCCACTAACCGCCGGACCAGGATCATCATTATGCCTAAACTCAACCAGTTTTACGACCTGTTGAACCCGGAAAAGGCACCCAAATAACACAGATTTCTATGCAATTTGTGAAAAGTTCAAACTACAAATTACAATCCTCAAATTTGTGATTTTCGGTTAGAAGCCCTTTGAGAATTGGTATTTGTAGTTTGAAAATTGCCAGGTTGAGGATTTATTGCCAATTGGATTAAATAGTTATTTACTCCAGGAAACATGAGCATCCCGAACTTTATCAGAACAGATAAGGTTCGGGATTTTTTTATTTTCGCGGAATTATAACATCCGAAATTTAAAAACCGGATCAGTAAATGTTCTATTATTTTCATTTCCCACCATTCAAAAAACCTGCTCCCAGGATCGAATACAGGGCAGTCCACCGTTTATTTTTACGCCTAAATACATGGAGGAAAAAACCCTTCAAAACCGTTCCTTTTTCTCAGCATTTTTGTCAAATATTTCGTATCTTTATCATTTTAGAACACCATTAAAGACACTGCTTTAACCCATCTGGGGGCCTTTCAGAATCTACGCGCTGACTATTGCCATTTTTAGTCATACGAATGGAAAAAACCATTCGTATCCTCAATTAAATTTTATTATGAGGGATATAGATATTTGTTATCATTGCAAACATAAATCACCGGCAGCAGGCAAACTTGAACGAGATGAACTTAAAATGCTCGGCGGCAGTTGCAACCAGGTTGTTTTTCGGAAAAGGGAAAGGATTTTGGTCCAGAATTCGCTTTCATTTAACATTGTTTACATCAGGGAAGGCCTGGTTAAAGTCCATATGGTGGGCCCGGAGCGGGAGCAAATCCTTAAAATTGCCAAGGGGCCCTGTTACCTGGGCATACCGGCCACGGTAGGAGGGAAAGTCACCCCCTACTCAGTGACCTGCATTTCAGAAACCAGCGTTTGTTTTATCGGGGCTGACATCTTCAAGGAATTCATCCATCAGAACGGGGCATTTGCCTACGAGATTATTTTAGAGCTCTGCAGGGATGAATTATTCAATTTCAATAAGTGCATCAACCAGGCTCAAAAACAAGGAAACGGCAAAATTGCCGAAGCTTTACTATTCTTCTCCGAAAACATCTTTGAAAGTGACCATTATGAAATCCCTCTAACCAGGACTGAATTGGGTGACCTCACGGGAACTTCCAGGGAGACGGTATCGCGGATACTCTCAGATTTTGACCTACACCAAATTATTAAAATCGATAAAAAGCACATTTCTATTCTCAACAAAGAACAACTTGAGCGGATTTCGGAAACCGGATAAGGCAGCCATTTTTCTTCTGCCAAAATTATTCTACTCTCCTCATTACTTTTATGCATCAAATCGTCCATAGACCTTTTGGCTTAAATTCATTAACTTTTTCTGCAAAACCAGGCCTGACAAGCCACTACTGCAATCAAAGCAGTAATGAGGGTAGACACTCCAATCTTACAGAACACACTACAATAAAAAACGGATCCTGCTCCAAAAATGCTGGAAATAATGCCGAAAATCATCATAAAAACGAAAACACAAAAGGCAACGGCCGGCAGGAAAAAACCAGTTCTGATAAAGAATTCTTTGTATCTCATGACTATTGATTTAAAAAACATAATCAAAACGCACGATCCGTATCACTCACATTTTTTGCAACACGGAATTAATTCATGTGCAAGTTGTTCAATTATATTCATTAATTCCATTTTTCGGTAGTGAGCTAAAATATGGTTTTCTGTGAGGTTGGACATACTAAACTACAATCGCTTTCCCCGCTAGAAAAAATAAATCCCTGAGAATATTGGCGAAACGTTTTGGAATTGAACTTGAAGCAGATTATAATGTTCTTAAAAACATATAAAACCATACCTTTTAAAACGTTAAGCATAAAATATACTATTATGAGTTCATTTGATCTTAATAAAGTCCCCTCTAAAAAAGACAGTATCGCCATCGTTACCGGTGCTAATATTGGTTTGGGATATGAAACAACCATTGGACTGGCGAAAAAGCAAATCAAGGTAATCATGGCTTGCCGAAATAAGGAAAAAGCCGAAAACGCCCGTAAAGAAATTTTGCAAAAAGTGCCCGGTGCCGACCTTGGAATCATTTTACTCGATTTGGGTAACCTGGAATCAGTCAGAAATTTCGCCTCCTCCTTTCAGGAAAAATACAATCGGCTAGACTTATTAATCAACAATGCCGGAATCATGATTCCGCCATTTTCAAAAACAACGGATGGGTTTGAAAGCCAGATAGGGGTTAACTATTTAGGCCATTTTTTATTGACAGGGCTATTAATGCCTTTGCTTGAAAAAACAGCGTCCTCAAGAATCGTCACCCTCAGCAGCATTGCCCACAGGAATGGTGTCATCAATTTTGATGACCTGAACAGTGAAAAAAGCTATTCTAAAATGACCGCCTACGGCCAAAGTAAGGTAGCATGTCTTATGTTTGCTTATGAAATGCAAAGAAGGCTGGAAGCAAAAGGAAGCAAGGTGATCTCCGTGGCGTCACACCCTGGAGTTTCAAATACCAACCTCAGCCAATATGCCCCCGCATGGTTTAAAGTGATCGGTAGTTTATTGCTTCCGTTTTTTATGCATGCTCCCGAAAAAGCGGCACTCCCTTCTCTGTATGCTGCCCTTGGAGAAGATGTAAAAGGAGGCGATTATTTCGGTCCAACAGGGTTCAGAGAGATGAAGGGGGCTCCCGGAAAGGTGAGCTCAAGCACCTATTCGTCTGACAAAGATATCGCAAAAAGACTGTGGGATGTCTCACAGGAATTGACGGGCATTAAATACCTTTAAAAAAGAAACGTTATGCTAATGTGGTGGCTCATCGGCCTCGTGGCTATTTCAATAACGCCAGGATTGTATATCAGGCTCAATCCACAGTTTGGAGGGCCCCTGACCCGCAGTCGAAAGCGTGCCCTGGAACAATCAAAACAGTGGAACGGTAAAATTTTTGACAACCTCCACCCCATTCAGATGGATGTCAATCTCAAAACCCTTCCCGGGCTGTTTCGGGAACGTTTTTTTAAAAAGAATGCTAGAGAACCGGAGGTTCCCATTCCCGTTACGCCTTTTGATGCCGAGGCATTTTCAGCCAACAGCGACAAACCCAAGTTCGTATGGTATGGCCATGCGACTTTAATGCTTCAGATCAATGGCAAAAACCTCCTGATCGACCCCATGTTTGGCCCCAATGCTTCGCCTATTGCCCTGTCAGGCATCAAACGTTTTAGTGAAAACACCCTCGACCTCATTGATGATTTGCCTCCTATTGATGCCGTGCTGATCTCCCACGATCATTATGATCACCTGGACTATAAAAGCATTAAAAAACTAAAAGGCAAGGTAGATACTTACTTTGTTGCCCTGGGTGTTTCCAGGCACCTGGAACGATGGGGGGTGGCCGCCGGTCAGATCACTGAATTCGATTGGTGGCAGGATTTGGATTTCAAAGGCATCAAAATCACCTTTACCCCCTCACAGCATTTTTCCGGCAGGGGATTATCAGACCGTTTCAAATCCCTTTGGGGTGGCTGGGTCTTCCAAGAGGAAAAACACAGGATTTACTGGAGTGGCGATGGAGGTTATGGGGATCATTTTAAAACGGTAACGGAAAAATTGGGGCCTTTCGACTGGGCTTTTATGGAATGTGGTCAGTATTATGATCTTTGGCATCAATTGCATTTATTTCCTGAAGAAAGTGTACAGGCGGCTATCGATGCACAAGCCAAAATGGCCATACCTGTCCATTGGGGTGGATTTGCGCTGGCCATGCATGCCTGGAAAGAACCCGTGGAAAGGTTTGTAACGGCAGCCGATCAAAAGCAGCTTCCTGTTTTTACCCCGGAAATTGGCGCCGTTATTACAATGGGACAGGAACCTGGAACAAAACGATGGTACACCAACTTAAAATGACCACGAAAAAGGATAAAACAAAAACTGTCATTGAGGTAATCGTATTCCTGGGATTATTGTTCCTCACTTTCTACCTGCTGCAAAACATCGGGTACTTTGTCAATGAAAAACCCAAAACGATTCAAGGCAGGACCATCATGTTGTTGGGGATATTTGTCATGTTTTTCGTGAGCCTGGGTGTTCATGAATTGGGCCATTTAATAACGGGATTGGTTCAGGGATTTCAATTTCAGTTGTTCGTTGTGGGCCCGTTGGGAATCAAAAGGGAAACAGACGGAATCAAGGTTTATTTTAATAAAAATTTGGGGTTATATGGAGGGGTAGCAGCCACTTCTCCTGTGAAAGACGATCCTGACAACCCTTTAAAATTTGCCCGGTTGATATTAGCCGGCCCGCTATCTTCCTTGCTTTTCGCCATTTTATTTATGGGTTTATCCCTGCTGTCAGGTTCTCCTTCTGACATTATTTTCTATGCTGGCGGGCTAATGTCTTTGGGAATAGTTTTGCCACCACCATACCCTCCAAAACAGGGATGTTCTTTTCTGACCGCAAAAGATACCAACGGCTGACCACTCCCGGGAAAGATCAGGAAGTTGAGGTCGCCATGTTACGGGTAATGGGACAATATGCCCTGGACAATTCTTACAAAAATGTATCCCCAAAAGACATTGAAATCATGGTCATGGATGATATGCCTTTTGTACGTTTCTTCGGGTTGTTTAACCTAATTTGTTACCACTTAGAAATACACGGCAAGGCTGATTCAGCAGTGGAAGAAAAATATACAGAAGTGGCCAGACTAATGCCTTCCAACCTTGTGAAAGGAATGAACGCCGAAATAGACCGGCTCCGAGCCCAGGTATAAAAAGAAAGGCCTTTGTCAACCTTTTCGGATAGCCTTTATTCGTTCATCCCTGGTTTCAATGGCCGTCAAAACCATTTTTTCCAACCGGGCAATATCCTTTTCATCCCGCTTTATTTCCGCTATCAACAAGCGTTTTTCATCCAGCCGTCGGGGATCAAAGGACACAAAATAACACCGTTCCAAATCAAAAACCCAAAGCGAACCCTGAATCTGCCAATAATAGCCCGGCACTATTCTTTTTAAGGTTTCTCCCGATTTTATCGTGTTGTAATATTTGAGGTGTACCTTTTGATTGTAAGGACATTTTACTTCCACGAGGGCATATTCGTTTCCGGAATCATCCAAAACCAGGGCATCAGGCGTTGCGCCGGCTTCAGGCACCCGGGGGTGAATGAGCAGTCCACATTCCTGGATCTTCATTCCCAGATAACGCTCCAGGACGGTAAGGGCGGGGGCTTCCATACGAGTGCCCCATTTCATCGGTTTGGTGATCAACGATTTTACATTTCCTCCTGAAATCTTCTCCCTGGCTTTTTCATAAATGTATTGCATTGCAGCATTGGAAAAACCTTCCCCTTTGGCAGCGGTCATTAAATTACCAAATCCAGAGGCAGTGAATTTCCCGGAGCGCGCGCTATACCACTCTGGAGATAAAGGGGTGATGTAGTTTCGGTTCATGGGTGTAAAGTTGGGTATTTGTTTTTAAAACACATAGGTTTTTTTAACACATAGTGGCATAGGGCACATAGTTTCCATCTACTATCAACTATATTTTTAGTTAAAACTATATTTTTAGTTGATTTAACTAAAAATATAGTTTACATTTGATTCAAAATTGGAACAATGCAAAAATTATCGAAACGAGAAGAGGAGATCATGCAGGTTTTGTGGCAACTTGAAAAGGCTTTTGTCAAAGAGGTCGTTGATCTGCTTCCGGAGCCCAAGCCACATTACAATACGGTTTCGACCGTCATCAGAATCCTGGAGGACAAAAAATTCATTGGACACAAGAGTTTCGGCAAAACCTACCAGTACTACCCCTTGATCGAAAAAGAGACTTATCAGAACAGTGCCATGGGAGACATGATCAGGGACTATTTTGATAATTCCTATAAAAAGATGATAGCCTATTTTGCCAAAGAGGAGAAGATCAGTGAAGACGAACTGGATGAAATTCTCAAAATGATCAAAAACAAAAAATCATGATGTTTTACTTATTCCATGTGACCATTCTGGTTTCCGCTTCCTATTTTTTTTATAAAGTCTTTCTTCAAAGGGAAACTTTTTTTCAACTGAACCGATGGGTGCTTACCGGGAGCATTGTTTTAGCCTTTTCGCTGCCATTTTTACAGATCCCTCAGGAATGGTCTTTGAGATCGGGGAAGGAAACCGTTTTTGCATTTGAAGGCAAAAACAAGGCAACCAGTCCGAAACCGGACCTCAAGTTGCCTCAGCTGAATGTCAAAGAAAAATCAAAAACACCTTCCAACGCCATGGAAAAGGTTCCCCAAAAGAATATTTCAATGAAAAAAACAGCGGTGGTGGAACGAGGTGATTCCCTGGTCAAAGCCAGTAGTCCGGCACCATACACATCGGTTCCGAAAAAATGGAAAATTTCCTGGATCACCCTGGTTCAATACCTCTATCTTACGGGACTTGTCGTCTTTTTGATGAATTTCCTGATCCAGTTAGGCATACTTCTTTACAAGAAGTACCGCCTGCCCTATATCCTCGATGGAAAAATCCGCATTGTTGAACTCAGGGGAGACGAAGCCCCTTATTCCTTCATGGGTAGTATTTTTATTAATCCCGAAAAATACGATTGGGAAACCTACGAGCAGATCCTTGAACATGAAAAAATTCATGTACGGCAGGGACACAGCATTGATATAATCCTTGCCGAAATAATGGTCGTGGTGCAATGGTTCAACCCCTTTGCATGGTTTCACAGGAAAGCTCTGGCAGACAATCTCGAATACATCACCGATAAGCAAATGTTGCATAAAGGCACCAACAGGGAATCCTACCAGATGAACCTGCTTCGGGTAGCCGTACCGCAACATGCGCTTCACCTGACTAATAATTACAATCAATCCATTTTAAAAAAACGAATTTTTATGATGAACTCAAAGAAATCATCCTATCGGTCGAGTTGGAAATACTTATTTTTAATCCCATTATTCGGATTTTCAGTAGCTACCTTAAACGCCATAAAAACAGCTGAAACATCCAATCAACTTTCAGCAAAAATTCCACAAGCCGATGCCTTCCAATCCGTAGACCAGATCCCCGGATTGCACACAACACCAGAAAACAACCCGAAACCTGTAACGGCAAGATCCATTGCAGAGCAATACAACCTGAGCCTGGACCGCTTTTCCACTGGTCACTGGACAGCTAAGATCAAAAACACTGAAGTTTGTTTTACATTTAAAGCGCCCTCCGAGGATTTCAATGGAAACTGGAAAAAATCAACTTGCTTCAAGGCCAGTGAATTTACACCGAGCCTGACCAATACATTGAATTCCTTCAAACTGGAACGCGAGGCTGGATCCATCAGTTTCAAAGGAATATTTACCGGAAAAGAAGGAGAAGGCACTTATGCTTTTACCGAAAACGAAACCTTTAAGGCCTACCTGAAAGAGGAAGGGTACCTCGGTGACGATGAAGATTTCCTGTTCCATTGTTTTTTTGGCAACATCAACAAAGCCTACCTGGCCTATCTTAAAAAAGAGAAATTTGACTTTGATGGCGACGACCTCCTGGCGCTGGGTCATTTTGAAATGAAACAGGAGGTGCTGGAGAAAAACTATGAAACATTTTCCGGATTTGGTTTCAAAAAACCTACCCTTGAGGATCTGATGACCATCCAAATCCACGAGATAAAACCGGAATACGTCAAATCGTTGCAAAAACTCGGGCTCACTGACCTGGATTGGGAAGAGGTGGCCGCCCTTTCCATTCATGATGTAACCCCTGCTTATGTGAAAAGTCTGCAGGATGAGGGTTTCACTAACCTTTCGACTGAAGAGGTCGTTGCCTTCGCCATTCACGATGTAAAGCCCGAGGATATCAAAGCTTTTAAGAATATGGGATTCAGGGATATGACTCCTGAGGATATCGTCGCCGCCAGTATCCATGACGTCACGCCTGAATACCTCGCATCCTTTGAAAAAGAAGGTCTCGGTAAATTGTCGATGGAAGAAATCACCCAGTTTGCCATTCACGATGTAAAGCCCGAGGATATCAAAGCTTTTAAGAATATGGGATTCAGGGATATGACTCCCGAGGATATCGTCGCCGCCAGTATCCATGACGTCACGCCTGAATACCTCGCATCCTTTGAAAAAGAAGGTCTCGGTAAATTGTCGATGGAAGAAATCACCCAGTTTGCCATTCACGATGTAAAGCCCGAGGATATCAAAGCTTTTAAGAATATGGGATTCAGGGATATGACTCCCGAGGATATCGTCGCCGCCAGTATCCATGACGTCACGCCTGAATACCTCGCATCCTTTGAAAAAGAAGGTCTCGGTAAATTGTCGATGGAAGAAATCACCCAGTTTGCCATTCACGATGTGAAACCCGAAAATATCAAGGCTTTTCAGAATATGGGATTCAGGGATATGACTCCTGAGGATATCGTCGCCGCCAGTATCCATGACGTCACGCCTGAATACCTGGCATCCTTTGAAAAAGAAGGCCTTGGTAAATTGTCGATGGAAGAAATCACCCAGTTTGCCATTCACGATGTGAAACCCGAAAATATCAAGGCTTTTCAGAATATGGGATTCAGGGATATGACTCCTGAGGACATTGTCGCCGCAACCATATTTGACATTACCCCGGAATACCTGGCATCCTTTGAAAAAGAAGGCATGGGCAAAATGTCGATGGAGGAGATCACGCAATTTTCCATCCACGATGTCAAACCCTCGGATATCAAAAAATTCAAATCGCTGGGATTTAAAAATTTATCCGCCGAGGACATCATCATGGCCACCATTCACGATGTCACGCCTGAATATATCAGTTCCATAAAGGCTTTAGGGTTTAAAGAGGCCACAATGGAAGAGTTCGTTCAAGCCAAAATACACGATATCACGGCTGAATATATCAAGCAGAAGCAAACAGAAGGTAAAAAAGGATTGAGCCTTGAAAAATACATTGAACTCAAAATCCATCCAATGGATTAACTTTCATGGCCTGAAATCAGTGGTTTTGTTACAGGTAGCGGGGTTCGGGTGAAATCACCCGATCCCCGCTACCTTTTTTCATTCCAAAGAACGGTAATTTTCAGGCATGAACCCTGGAGCGCAAAAACACAGAAAAACGAGATCTTCCTGTCCGGTATTCGTTATGCGCTGGGGCGCATTGGCCGGAATCACCACCGTATCCCCCGCTTTAACCTTACCTGCGGTTTTTCCATGGATCTCCATTTTGCCTTCGCCGGAAAGCAGGTAATAACATTCCAAACCATCAAGAGCGTGCAAAGCAGTCGTCACCCCAGGTTCAACCCTGGCCCTGGCGATGGATGCCACTCCTCCCGGTTGATTGAACAATTCAAGAATAAAACAACGTTCTTCGGAATAGTATTCATCAGCCTCCCGGGTGGGCAGGATTTGTGGCTCCATTTTTTAAAATTTTATGATTGATATTGGTTCAAAGATAAGTCTATTTTTCCCGCCTCAAATCATCAAGAGGCAATTCCATCCCCGGCATCACGTCTTCCCCGCTGAGCACCCGTCCCTGGAAACCGTTTACTACTTCAACAAACTTTCCTGAACGGTAGATATTTACCGTTTCCTCGTATGGATCGATGAGCCATCCCAGTCGAACGCCATTGGCCATCCATGTTTGGGTCATCTTATCCTGGAGCCTTTTCGGGTCGTACGATTGTGAGCGGACTTCCACAATAAAATCAGGCACGACTTTCAAAAAATCTTCGTCAGATGATTCCGGTACGGTAGCCAGTCGCTCCCCGGAAACCCATGCACAATCAGGGCATCGGATAGAACCGTCTGGCAATTCAATACCGGTGGAAGGGCTGAAGATTTCTCCGGATTTATGTTTTAAATACCAAATAAACAAATACCCGGAAACGGTAATTTCATTTTTTCCGGAACCTTTTTTTACAGGGGTCATAATAATGGTTTTCCCGCTTTGATCCCTTTCCATTTGCCACTCCGGGAAGCGGTCGGACAAGGCAATGAACTCCTCCCGTGACATTGGCTTGTGCAATGTTATCGGACCGTAATTCATCCACACGGTGATCGGATTATTGATGACTTCTGTTTCTGGCATATTTTTTATCGCTGGTGAAGTCATGCAATATACGAATTTTTGAAAATAGTTGCTTCAGCCCCCTACCGTCAGGCGGCCGTGACATTAACACGACTGACTTTAACCTCGTCGCTATAAATCAGTTTTTGTCCGCAAATTTCAATAGCATTTTTACCCCGTTGAAAACATTCCGACAAAAAATACAGGTCATTGGTCTTAGCAATAGCTCCCCCCAGCAATGCCTTTTCTTCCAACGACCAGGGTTCGTGCGACCGGGGGAAGCGCGCTCTTATTTCCCTCAGTTCAGGGGAGAGTTTTCCTCTTTTGGCCATAGGGATTTTCCCGATTGACGACTTTATCTCTGCCGCCTCTTGCTCGGTCAAATGATTAAAAGACTTCTTTTGAAAATACAACACCTGCTTCCAGGCTGCTTCATCTACAAAATACCGACGGACGATTTCCGGGTTTTCCTCAAAATAGATCAAAAAATGATCCTTGAGTTGAGCGTATCGGCAGTATTGGCTTTGGTTTCCGAAAAGAGGATGCTTTCGGAGTTCTTCTTGTTTAACTGCCTGGCTGCCTGTAAAAAACTGAGCCAGCCGGTGCGGATTGGGGTTTCTTTCGATCCCGAAGAAAAACGCCATGACCTCGACGATCTTTTCCTCTTCCAGGTGGACCGGGCCATATGTTTTTTGGCGATTGGCAAGTTTTAGGGTCAATACCGCTTCCTGCAATGCCCGAACGACCTCCTCTTCTTTTAAAATTTGATGTCCTTTTAATACTTCGCCGGTTTGAGGCACACTACCGGAAGCCAGGGCATCCAGGATAAAAATTGCTTTTTCTTTTTCCATCATATTGTTTTTTGGATTAAAAAATGGGTAAAAATCTAATGCCACAAAAATATGGGTCGTCCAAGAAAATAGTCGTAGAATAGCCGGTTAATGTCGTTTGTAGCCGGTTGTAAACGATTGCAATCGTTTATGAAGCACTAACCAGGAGAACAGATAATTTTTTTCAGTAAGAGGCGGGAACTAATCACGGCAAGTCAGGGTTTATGGATTCGTGGGTTTTCGGTTAGGGAACCAAAATTGATGCAAAATGAATATATATTCAAAAAGTAAAGACTGGAAAGAAAGAGTGTTTAATTCAAAAATACAGTCAAGAGCCATTTAGGACGCTACTTTTAGAAACTGTCGGCATGTACATTCAAGAAGGAAATTATTGGGGCGACACTTTTTGGGGAGTGGACTTGAAAAAAAGAGAGGGAGAAAATAATTTAGGCAAATTGGTAATGGAAATTCGTGAAAAATTAAAAACGCAATGAACCTTCAAATCTGTGAATATTATTTTTTTAATTTTTGTAGCCTGCTTCATACCTCAGGTGGCTCCGCAATACCACAACGCTAATTCAATTTTTTAATTTATCATTTTAAATTTATCATTTTAACGGGTTTGCTTAACTTTACCCGCAATGAATCTGCCACTACATATCGCGCGACGTTATCTTTTTGCCAAGAAGTCCACCAACGTCATCAATATCATCACCGGTATTGCTGTTTTCGGCATTTCCGTGGGCACCGCTGCCCTCATTCTTGTGCTTTCCGTTTTCAACGGTTTTGAGGATCTCATCACCGGAATGTATAGTCATTTCAATCCTGATGTGAAAATTGCCCTGGTCAAGGGGAAATTTTTCGAGACCTCCGACAGCCTTTTAACAAGCATCAGGGCGGTGCCAGGAGTCGAGCATGTTTCAGAGACCATGGAAGAAGTGGCCGTTTTTGAATATAAGGACAATACGGCCATCGGGGTTTTGTTTGGGGTGGATGAAAACTACACCCATGTACTGAGCATAGACTCCACCGTACGGGAAGGCAGTTTTAAGGTTTATGACGGCCATCATCATGCCGTGTTGGGGTTAGGAATGCG
Organism: Lewinellaceae bacterium; assembly: GCA_020636105.1. Classification (NCBI taxonomy): domain Bacteria; kingdom Pseudomonadati; phylum Bacteroidota; class Saprospiria; order Saprospirales; family Lewinellaceae; species Lewinellaceae bacterium. The sequence continues at coordinate 4,553,794 of JACJYL010000001.1, read as the reverse complement.
CAACAAACTCGGAGTGAACATCAACGATGAATTCAGCGCCATCAACGTATATATGCCCAAGCGTAAAAAAGTTGGCCCTTTTGAGCCTATGTTTGTCAAACGTTTTATCTATCCTTCAGGGACTTTTATGATCCAGCAGGAATTCGATAACCAATACATTTTTACTTCCCTCGATTTTACCCGGGAGCTACTCGGCATTGGTCATAAAGTGAGCTCGCTGCAACTCAAACTGGCCCCGGGGTTCGACATTCCGGAAACCCTGGAATCCATTGAAAAAATAATGGGCCCCGATTATACCGTAAAAAATAAATACCAGCAACAGGAATCCTTCCTGAAACTCATGCAAGTCGAAAAATGGCTGAGTTTTGCCATCGTCGGACTGATGATGCTCCTGATCTCTTTTAACATGATCGGTGCTTTATGGATGATCGTGCTGGAAAAACGAAAAGATATTTCCATCCTCAAATCAATGGGAGCAACCAACACCCTGGTACGCAATATCTTCCTCTTCGAAGGCATCCTTTTTACAGGCCTGGGAATACTGTCAGGATTTATCCTCGCCTGGGCAATTTACTACCTGCAGAAAACCATAGGCATCATTAGTGTTCCGGGGGACTTCGTCATTGAGGCCTACCCCATGAGTATGCACGTATTCGATTTCGTCATCGTCTCTTTTATCGTGGGAATTATAGGCCTGTTGGTATCCATTGCCCCGGCAATAAGGGCCATGCGGGTTCCGGCAATGATGAGAGAGGAGTAGAGGCTGGTTACTCGTTGCTGGTTGCTGGTTACTCGTTGCTGGTTTGTAGCATATAGAATTTAGGGATGGTTCAAAAATAAATTTACATTTTTCTGCGCTGGCTCCGCTTTAGGGCCGGGGCGGAGGAGTGGTAAAAGTGTAAATTTATTTTTACCGCGTTATTTAATCGAAAAGGATGCAAGGGGGAATGCCTTTGACCATAAATCAAAGGAATACTTCGCGAACTTTGCGCCTCCTTTGCGAACCTTGCGGTTAAATCCTATTCAGCGAAAAAACCATAATGGGGTAAAAAATATATTCCTTAACCGTCCTAATTGATTCTTTATGAAACTCATCATCCATCCTTACAACCTCGAACTGGCCCATACTTTTACCATCACACATGAATCCCGGAAATTCCAGGAAGGACTGGTGGTGGAATTACAGCACAATGGCTTTTCCGGTTTCGGTGAAGCATCAGCAACCACCTATTACGGCCAGACGCTGGCAGGGATGATCGACAAACTGGAATCCCTGCGACCGGTCATTGAATCCGCCACCCTTGATACGCCGGAAAGTTTTTGGGAAGAAATGTCCAAACACCTCGTGGGGCACCCTTTTGAACAATGCGCCCTGGATATGGCGGCACATGACCTGTACGGACAAATGAAAGGGCAGCCCACCTATAAAATCTGGGGGCTCACCACCGACCATTTACCCAACAGCAATTTTACCATCGGCCGCGACACCATTGAAAAGATGGTCGAAAAAATGGAAGAAAAACCCTGGCCCCTCTACAAGATAAAACTCGGTACCGACCACGACCTGGATATCATCCGGGAGCTGCGTAAACATACAGATGCCATTTTCAGGGTAGATGCCAACACCGCCTGGACTGCTGAGGAAGCCATAGAAAACGCCCCGCACCTGAAAGCCCTGGGCGTTGAATTTATCGAACAGCCCCTCAAAGCCAACGACTGGGAAGGGTTAAAAAAAGTGTACCAAAACAGCGTCCTGCCCATCATGGCCGATGAAAGCTGCCAGGTGGAATCGGACGTGGAGAAATGTCACGGACATTTTCATGGCATCAACATCAAACTGGTCAAATGCGGCGGACTCACCCCCGCAAGAAGAATGATCCAACGCGGACACGAACTGGGCATGAAGGTCATGGTAGGTTGCATGACGGAATCCTCGATCGGCATCTCCGCCATCGCCCACCTGCTGCCGTTGCTCGATTTTGTGGATATGGATGGTGCCCTGTTGCTGAAAGAAGATATTGCGGAAGGCGTGATCGTCAAACCAGATGGTGTGGTATATCCGGATCGGAACGGGATTGGGGGGAGGCTGAAATTAAAGGCTAAAGATTAAAGGAAAAAGGTTAAAAGGCATATAACTGAATGGGATAAAATTAGAAAAAGGGGAATCAAAAAATAAGACAATTTATACCAACCCAGAATTTCAAGGATTGAAAAGAATAACAATAATTCTGATTCTATTATCGACCATAATAATTTTAGGTTGTGACCCTGAATTCGAATTCGAATTTAAAGGCAAAATTATTAATAAGGCGAATAATAAACCCTTGGAAGAAGTAAAAATGGAATATACGCTTTTTCCCATCGAAAATTTATTTCATTGGCGGTCAAATGGATTGGGAAAAGAGTTAATCAAATACACGAATAAGGCCGGTGAATTTGAAATAAAATTTAGTACACTTACGATGACTTTTGATAGTTTAAAAATCATTCTAAATAAAGAGGGATTTAATGAGAAAATTCTAATTTCAGAACAAGATCAATGGAATTCAAAATTTGCGAGCAACCCCAGAAAATTCAGATTCAATTTCGGAAAAATCTATCTTGAACCTAATAAATAAATCCAAAAGTCGGATAAAAGCTCATACTCAACATACTGCAATACCAATCCTGCCCGGCACCAAAGGTCGGAAAACCCCGAATTTGAAACCATCAATAAGATATTCCAGAAGGGGTGATGGTCAAACCGGATGGTGTGGTATATTTGGATCGGAATGAGATTGGGGGAAGGCTGAAATTAAAGGCTAAAGATTAAAGGGAGAAGGCTAAAGGGCATATTACCTGAGTTTGCGGCATTCCTTTCAATTAAATATTTCCCCGTTATCCATTATCCAATTATATTCCAATGATGATGAAGCATTCATTTTTCCTGACCATGTTATTGATTTTTTCCGGTTCATGCCTTTCCCGAAAGGATCAATCCAGAACTTCTTTGTACGCCGGAAACCCGGTGTTCCCAGGCTGGTATGCAGACCCCGAAGGCATCATTTTCGGTAACGAGTACTGGATCTATCCAACCTATTCCGATGACTACGGGCAACCTGACCGTTCCACCGTATTTTCACCGGAGCAACAGGCCGCCCAGGAAAAGGCCATCAACCCACAATACCTCAAACAGACCTTTATCAATGCCTTCTCCTCGACGGACCTCACACACTGGACCAAACACTCCCACGTTCTGGACATCAGGGAGGTAAAATGGGCCTCCTACTCCATTTGGGCACCCTCCATCATCGGCGCCAACGGAAAATATTACCTGTTTTTCTCGGCCAATGATATCCAGAGCGATGAGGAGACGGGAGGGATCGGGGTGGCCGTCGCCGATGACCCGGAAGGGCCCTTTAAAGATGCGTTGGGCAAACCGCTCATTGATCAATTTCATCACGGGGCCCAGCCCATTGATCAATTTGTTTTCCGGGACGATGACGGGAAGATTTACCTTTATTACGGTGGCTGGCGGCATTGCAACGTGGTCAGATTAAACAAGGATCTGATAAGCCTGGGATCATTTGAGGACGGGACCGTGTTTAAAGAGATCACCCCCGATCAATATGTGGAAGGTCCTTTTGTTTTTAAAAGAAAGGGGAAATACTATTTCATGTGGTCGGAAGGCGGCTGGATGGGACCCGATTACAGCGTGGCCTATGCCATTGGCGACAGCCCGCTTGGTCCTTTTCGCCGGATAGGGAAAATTTTGAGCCAGGATCCAACGATCGCCACCGGCGCGGGCCATCATTCGGTGATCTCCATTCCGGGTACGGACGAACATTATATTGTATACCACCGCAGACCCGTCGGCACAAGCGACCCCCACCATCGGGAAACCTGTATCGACCGACTGACTTTTGACAAATCCGGCTATATCAATCCGGTAAAGATGACTTCCACCGGGGTCAAAAGACGACCGTTGGAAAAATAATTCCCAAGCCCTTTGCAGAAAAAAATCGTAAATTGAACATTTATATACCCGGAAATGCTAAAAAAAACAATTCTATTCACCGTCCTCTGCCTGGGGTTTTTTCACGCCCATTCCGAGGCTTATTTTGTTCACGGCACCAAGGGATCAAGTAAATCCTGGGATGATGAAATCAGGGCGGAAACCAGGATTATTTTTGGCTGTCAAGCCTATGGAAATGAAGTGGAATTGTTTGATTGGAGTGGAGCCAATAATACTTTTGCCAGAAAAATTGCAGCGGAAGAACTTTTGGCACATATTGTAAGCGTCCGGGTGAAATATCACATTACCGAAAAGACCGTAACCCTCGTCGGGCACAGCCATGGAGGGAACGTTATCTTATTGGCGAGTAAAAAACTGCACGCAATTTTAGGAGACGATGTAGAAATAAACATTGTAACCCTCAATACACCCAATGTGGTCGGAGGGGCCAAATTGGAAGACCCCGGCATCCATCACTACCATATTTATTGCCCAAAGGACAACGTAGTGCCTCATGCAGGGTTCAATAAAACAGGGATAAGGGATAAAAGCAAAGTCAATATGTCGGGGACTGATAAGGCATTGAAGGGGGAATTATCTTTAAAAAAAGACCTGGAAAGCGGAAAACAGGGATCTACATTCAGAACCTTTGACTCAGCATACCTTAATATTCCGTATAAAGACCAATATTTTCTAAAGGGCTTTCGCCCCATGATTCACCTGGCCAGACATCGTGGATGGCTGCCCAAAAATTTTCATCAATGGGTTCCTGATTTACAAAAAGCCGTAACAAATATTATCTAAACCCTAAAATTGAATCCTTATGTTTGGACTCATGCGCCCGGAAAAGAGCTGTGCCCATAAAACCAGTCAGGATTACCGATTCCATCGAATGCACTATTGCGGCACCTGTAAAACCATCGGAAGGATTATGGACATCGGTCGAGAATGCTCCTGAATTTCGATACCGTTTTTTTTGCTGAAATTCTTTCCCGTCTGGCCGGGGAAAACCTGGAAGAATGGTCGAATGGTTTCCAGGCCATCAACAAGTGCTTCACGATGCCCGACCAGAAGACTGCCTATAAATTGATCTGTTTCAGGTTTTCGATGCGGTTCCTTTCCAGGAAATCGTCGATGGTTTCAAAGTGTTCAATGACCCGTTTGTCTTTGAATTCAAAAACCTTTTCCGATAATCCCTGTAAAAAGTCCCTGTCGTGAGACACCAGGATCAGGGTGCCGTCAAAGGCCAGCAAGGCTTCTTTTAAAACATCTTTTGACTTGAGATCCAGGTGATTGGTAGGCTCATCAAGGATCAGTAGATTGACGGGCTCCAACAGCAATTTCACCATGGCCAGGCGGGTACGCTCCCCCCCTGACAATACCGATACTTTTTTGTCGATATCATCCCCGCTGAACATAAATCGGCCCAGAATATTTTTTACCTGGGTACGGATCTCCCCTTTGGCCACCTCATCAACCGTCTGGAAAACGGTGAGCTCCGGATCCAATAGCGAGGCCTGGTTCTGGGCAAAATACCCCACCGCCACATTGTGTCCGAGCGCACATTCTCCTTTAAAATCTATTTCGCCCATGATGGCTTTGATCATCGTTGATTTCCCCTCCCCGTTACGGCCCACGAAAGATACTTTTTCACCCCGTTCAATGGTGAGATTGGCATCGTTAAAAATAATCTGGTCATCATAACTTTTGGACAAATGTTTCGCGATCACCGGGTAATCGCCGGAACGGCTACAAGGAGGAAACCTGAGTTTGAGAGAAGAATTGTCCACCTCGTCTATTTCAATAATTTCGAGCTTTTCCAGCATGCGTTCCCTGGAATTCACCTGGTTGGCTTTGGAGTAAGTCCCCCTGAATCGTTCAATAAACCGCTGGCTTTCTTCGATGAATTTTTGCTGATCCTTAAAAGCTTTCAACTGGCCGGCCCGGCGTTCTTCCCGCAATTGGAGGTAATGGGAATAATTGGCTTTGTAATCATAAATCCTCCCCATGGTGACCTCTATGGTACGATTTGTCACGTTGTCGATGAACGCCCTGTCGTGAGAGATGACCACCACCGCCTTTGCCTTGTTGATCAAAAAATCTTCCAGCCAGATAACGGATTCGATGTCGATGTGATTGGTCGGCTCATCCAGCAGGATCAGGTCGGGTTTTTGCAGCAGGATCTTGGCCAGCTCAATACGCATTCTCCATCCACCACTGAACTCGCTGGTTTGCCGGGTAAAATCCTCCCTTTTAAAGCCCAGTCCCATCAGGGTCTTTTCCACTTCAGCATCATAATTGACCTCTTCGATGGAATAGAAAATCTCCCCCAGGTCAGTCACCTTGTCGATGATGGCCATATACTCCGGAGAGTCGAAATCGGTACGGGTTTCCAGGGCTTTGTTGAGCTGCTCCATTTCATCCCGCATTTCGAATACTTTGCGAAAAGCTTTGGCCGTTTCCTCAAATACCGTACAATTGTCTTCGGTAAGCAAATGCTGAGGAAGATAAGCGATGACCGCATCCTTGGGAAACCTAACGTGTCCCCTGCTCGCACTCCGTAAGCCCGCAATAATCTTCATCATCGTGGACTTACCGGCCCCGTTTTTTCCCATAAGGGCGATCTTGTCGTTTTCATTGATCACAAAAGAAACGTCTTTAAAGAGCGTTTGACCACTAAATTCGACCGTTATGCCATCTACCGAAATCATGTTTTTTTATTTTAGCCTGCAAAAGTAAAAAAAAGGCGTAAAGAAACAGGACAAAATTTTCACCCCTTATTAATTCGTTCCTTTCTCAAAACGAGAATTCCTTCTTGTAAGCCATCAAAAATTTATTAATTTGGGACTTTAAAATTAAGGCAGGGCAAGTGCTTTTTGAAAAATTAAAATAAAAACAGACAGAATGAACCAATACAATATTCATATTTTGGAAACCATTGCCGTAATCGCACTGGTATTATCATTGAAATGGGTATTCACCAAATTACTGGAAAAGATCAGGAAAAATTTTGGTCTGCAAAAGCAAAGAATAAAAATGGTGAACAAAGCCAAAAACCTCATCATTTACCTGATCGCTTTTGTTTCTATTTCGATCATTTGGGCCGTTGATCAAAAGGATATTTTTGTATTCATTTCCTCTTTCCTGACCATATTAGGCGTAGCCCTTTTTGCCCAATGGTCGGTTTTGTCCAATATTACCGCAAGTATTATCCTGTTTGTCAACCATCCCGCAAAAATCGGGGATCACCTGCTAATCCTGGATAAGGATTACCCGCTGAAAGGCAGAATAAGCGACATCGGGTTGTTTTTTATTATTTTAAAAACGGAAGAGGATGAAAAAATTACAATTCCCAATTCATTGATCCTCAACAAAATGATCAAAATAGTAACTAAACCGGAACCTAAACCTAAATCATGATTATTCCTGAAGAAAACAGAGAATTATTTGTTTTTGAAAGAGAAAACAATGAATGGAAAATCGCCCGGTATATGTTTAATAAAATGAGCCCTAAAGTGCAATAGCGGAGCACCGAAAAAGGTGAATTTTTAATTTCGGAACGCAAATGCGACCATTTTGACATACCATGCGACCATTTTGATACCATCCCGGGCATTTCCGCCCCCATCTTTGCATTGTCCTGGTTCGAAAGAGATTTTGATTTACTTCGAACCTGTTTTTTCAAACAAACTAAAAACAATTAATCATGAAAAAATTGCAATGGTGGATGCGTATTGTAGGTGTTTTTTACCTTTTATTGACCGTGATGAACCTTTATGGTCTTTTCATCAATCCTGATTTCGTCCGTTCGGGACTGCCGGGAACATTCAACTCAGATCCGCTGGCCGTGAGAAGCTTTATGGATGCCTGGATGGTTTTTGTATTCGAACTGGGTGCCATTGGTGCAGTGCTGGTTTATGCTTCAAAGGATCCCCTGGCCAACAAAAGCATGGTGTGGCTGATCATTTTGGCCGAATTGCTGCGCGGGGTATTGTGTGATGCCATCTGGATCAAAAACGGGTATGATGCCTCGGGGTATATTCCTTTTATTATTATCCATCTCATCATCATTATTACCGGATGGATATTCCTGAAAAATGCAGAAAAAATGGCAATTGCTTAATTTTAAAAGGTCTGAACAGGTTAAAAAAAAGCAGTTTTTATCATAAAATATGAGTCATCCCGAATTTTGCCGACCGGCAAAGTTTGGGATTTTTTTCAATAAATTGATTGTCAGTTTGAAACAGGTTACATTCAACTCTTTCAGAGTTGGCTTTTGTCCCTTTTTTGGCAGTATTTCATACTGCGTTATTGATATTTATCCCCATTCGGGGATAAATTTAATCTTCTTTTTAAAAATTAACTCTATTCTTAATCCATTTCCCGAAGGGAATTAACCTGCCTGCCTGCCGGAAGGTATTAATGGCAATGAATGTAATCCATTGAAAATCAAACAAAAACAATCTCAACTCTGAAGGAGTTGAATATATTGCAGATAAATATTGTTAATATATTTTCAGCATCCATTTGAATTAAAAAATTCGGGATGATTCATGTTTTCTATTTATCATACATCAAATCATAACCCTATTTCCAATCGATTTTTTAAGCGTTCATCTTAAACCATCAATAAAAGCGTTGTGAACATCGAAAAAAATGAGCCTATCTCAAACACCAAAGTCCACGGTTGGGTGCATCTTTCCTATCTGATCCATTAACTAAAACCGAAGCCATGAAAAAAATATGCTTCCCTTATAAATGTTTCCTGGTTCTGGCAGCCCTATTGTCCGTTGGTAAATTACCTGCCCAGCAAAATGCCGACACGCTTTACCAACCCGACATCGTTTCAAAAGCTTATCCCGAAAATAACGGATCTCTGATCTACATTGACCAGGGGCATCAAAACTTTCATACCAAGGATGGCAGGTTTTCACCTTTTGCAAAGCTGCTTAAGCAGGATGGATATAAGGTTGAGGGGTTTGAAGGTAAATTTGACCCCAAAAAACTCCGGGGCATAAAAGTACTGGTGATCTCCAATGCTTTGTCTGAAAATGCCCGGCCTCCCTTCACTGTTCCCACCGATAGCGCCTTTTCGGAAGAGGAAATATCCGCTATTGAGGATTGGGTCAGAAAAGGCGGCTCTCTTTTCCTCATCGCCGACCATATGCCCTTTGCGGGAGCTTCGGCCACGTTGGGCAAAGCCTTTGGTTTTGGTTTTTACGACGGTTTCTTATTGGATGAACACAACCGGGGCATTTTTGACTTTTCGCGAAACAATAAAATGCTGGCCTCAAATTTCATCACCAATGGCAGAAACAAAGCAGAATCAGTGGATACGATCAGGACGTTTACCGGTCAGGGGTTTAGCCTGCCTGATGGGGCAGTCTCCATCCTGGAATTGACCTCCGGATATCAAATATTGTTGCCGGATACCATGTGGGTTTTTGATGAAAATACCAAAAGGATGTCTGCCGAAGGATTATCACAGGGGGCTGTGTTGAATTACGGCAAAGGAAGGGTCGCCGTTTTTGGAGAGGCCGCCATGTTTACGGCTCAGCTTGCTGGTGCTACCCAAACTCGCGTGGGAATGAATGCCGCGGAAGCTGATGAAAATTTCCAGCTTTTGCTCAACATAATTCACTGGCTGGATCGTTTATATGATGAAGACAAAACCAACGGTGAGAAAAAACCATAAGTAAACTTCATAGACAAGATGAGAGATCAAACCAAACTATTGCTCGTCAAGCTGGCGCATACCCTGATCTGGATCTTTTTCGTGACCCTCATTTTTTACATCCTTTATTCCGGATGGGCCGATTGCATTAATGCCTACACATGGTTCGCCATCGGTTTTGTGCTACTGGAAGGACTGGTCCTGGTGGCTTTTAAAATGTTTTGTCCCCTAACGCTGGTGGCACGTAAATATTCAACTTCCGAAAAGGAAAATTTTGACATTTTTCTACCAGTCTGGCTGGCCCGCCATAATAAGGTGATTTTTACCACTATTTTCCTTGCAGGAATTATCTGGGTTGCGATACGGTTGCTGGAAAAACAGGGTTGATTTTTGTGATGATCCCCCGGATTAGTCTAAAAAACAAAATATCCAGGCGCATGTAAAAAAACCAATGCTCAAAGTTTATGATTAAGATTTATTGATTTTTACTTTGACTGCTTATCTTGTATCTGCAAACCATCAGGTTTGAAAAACCCACGATAAAAAAACACCATGACCAACAAGCTGTTACTATTGATCGGACTGGCTCTTTTTTCCTGCAAAAGAAAAGAGGTTACTTCAACCAACGATACTGCCGAAACGGATCCTATTACTGAAACCATTCAGCCGGACACCATTGCCACCCCGGCGGGATTCCAAAAAATCGGAGAGGCAACCGGTGACCTGGACAAGGACGGTCAGGAAGAAAAGGTGATGGTTTTCAATACCGACCGTATGACAGACTTTGGGTATGAAAGAGAAATCCATGTATTCAAAAAGGAGGAAGGTGCCTGGAAACTCTGGCAACGCTCCTCAACGGCTGTACTTCCCAGCGAACAGGGTGGCACGATGGGAGATCCTTTCGAGGACATTTCCATAGAAAACGGAGCAATCGTAATCAAACACCTTGGCGGCAGTCGTCAAAAGTGGTCATACACCCACCGTTTCCGGTTTCAAAACAGCAAGTGGGAACTGATCGGTGCTTCGGTTGAATTTGGTTCCCGATGTGATTATTGGGAATATTTTGACTACAACCTGTCGACCGGCAAAATCAATTACAAAAAGGAAACCGAAATTTGCGATGAGGTAACCAATGAGATGAAAACAACCGTAACGGCGGAAGAATCCTTTACCTTTAAGTTGAAAAAACTGCCGGTCATGGACGGATTCCGCCCTGGAGAAACCGGGGTCATGACACCGGAATCAGAAGAAACCATCTACTATTGAGCGGTTTAACAGGTTGAACCATTGATCCGAAACATTTGCTGAAATGGAAAAACTTTCTTTAATACTGCAATTGGCCGGCATGGCCATCCTGTTTTTGGGCATTCCTGTGGGGATCTCCCTTTTGATCTACCGGGTGATTAAAAAACAGAAAATCGATAAACGATGGATGTTTTTGGCCCTCCTCCCTTTATTGTACATGGGCTTTGGCATCTATGGCGGCATTTTTAATCCCAATGTTTTATATAAAAAACATTTCAAGGAAGTGACCGGGCTTGAATTTCCGGAAAATGCAGAGTTCGTGGACACTAAAAGTTGGTCATGGGGTCCTTATTCGAGGGAAGCTGTCACTCTTTCTCTTGTAAAAACAGACACCACATTTTACGACAACCTGCCATCGGCACTTGAAAAACATGGACTTTCCGAAACTCACTCCGACTTTTCCCAGGATTTATTGGAATTTCACGAAGTTCTTTATATGCTTAAAGATTACGATGGGCTGGAGCCCGTAAAAGACTATGCGCTGAAAAAAAACGGAAGGATTTACTGTCACCTGGTTTTCCTCTCCGACGGAGTATCCATGATCGTTTATGCCTGGCACGATTAAAAAAACCTCCCGGCCTGTCGGTGCAGGATGAACGGTTTACCAATGGGGAGTTGCTGGGTATGTTTAACCGCAAAGCACGCAGAGAAGACGCGGAGGGCGCAAAGCACGCATCCTGAAATCGACCGAAGGAAGATCCTCGTGCACGCAGTGCCGGAACCAATTTTGAAACAAACTGAAACCATTTTGAAACAAATAAATACCGATATCAACATGCCCGAATACCTCACCTTCGAAACAGAACGCTTGTTCCTCCGGCCTACAGCTGAAGAAGATGCCGCTTTTATCCTGGAACTGATGAACACCCCCAAGTGGCTCGAAAACATTGGCGATCGCAATGTCCGGTCCATCGAGGATGCCAAAGCTTATATCCAAAACAGGATCACCCCTCAGTTGGAAAGATTAGGGTTTTCCAATTACACCGTCATCAGGAAATCGGACGGGGCCAAACTGGGATCCTGCGGGCTGTATGACCGGGAAGGGCTGGAAGGAGTTGATATAGGCTTCGCTTTTCTGCCTCAATACGAAGGACAGGGATATGCCCTGGAAAGTGCCCAAAAGGTCAAAGATACAGGCATCAATCACTTTGGCATCAGACAGATCAGTGCCATCACGATCCCGGAAAATATGGCTTCCCGAAGGCTGATCGAAAAACTGGGACTGCAGTTTGTGGAAAAGATAAAACTACCGGATGATGACGCGGAGCTTTTGTTGTATAGGGTTGAAGTAGGATAAAATAATAAACTATCACCATAATGTAGGTTATTTCCGGAATTTTGATTCACTTTACCCCGTCAATTGGTAACAGCATTACCAGCTCGCCGAAAACGGACTGTTCGTTCTGAACCCAAATCATTTTTCATGATGCTCAATTTTACCATTATTGGAGGAGTTACTAAAAATCAGGGAAGAAGCCCAATTCGAAGCCCTCATCCAGGGGCTGGTGGATCAGCAATACGGCGTTTGTGACGAATTTCTGGAGGAATATATTCTGGCCGGGCTTCGGGGAAATCTCCAAAGGCTAAAAACAGAAGGTCATATGCATCCCGCAGGAGTCGGCAAAAAATTTGATTATCAGAAAAATGCCGTGGTCCGGGGGGATCTGATCCGCTGGATCGAAAAAGATTCAACCGATCCGTTTGAAAATTTTTTCATGCGCAAGGTGACTGATTTTGTCAGTTATCTGAACCGTACCTGTTACACCAGTATCAATGATTTCGAATTTCATTACGCCAATTACGAACCCTTCAGTTTCTACAAACGACACCTGGATCAGTTTAAAAGTGATAAAGGAAGAAAATTCTCACTTGTCATGTATTTAAATGAGTACTGGCAGGAGGAAGACGGCGGCAATATTTCCCTTTACCCGGAAGGGAACGACCCGGTAAATATTTACCCGGTCAACGGAAGGGTGGTTTTTTTTAAAAGCGATGAAATGGAACATGAGGTTCATCCCTCCTTTAATCGAAGCAGGATTAGCATTGCGGGTTGGCTGAAAAGTGTTTGAGCCTGGCAGACCTTTCATCGCAACACCCTATCCATTGACGAATACTATAGTTTTGAAATTTATGTATGCCTTTGTCATAAATTCATCAAAAAATCTATATTATCCCCGGTTTGGCCATCATAAATTCTTATTTTTCGGAAAAAGTTATTACCTTGACTAATCCAGGGTTTGAAAAACAGAATCCGTCGATCTGATTAAACCCATTGCGCTCCGTGATTTTAAGCTATATAAATGCCGACACTTTGGCATCGTGGTTTCAATAACCATACAGGAATATTTTACCAAACCATACCGGACATGAGCAACACAAACCTGGCAAAGGAAGTTTCTCCCTTGACCATTTCATTGGGAAATGAAAAAATTTCTTTTGTTCCCGAAACAAAAAAAGCCATTGACATCGAGTTGATGCTGCTGCACATTCCCTTATTGGCCACCATTGCGGCCTTTAGCCTCGATTATATCGGATGGCCGGTTTTCCTTTTGCTTTTTTATGTGATCGCGATGAGAATTTTCATTGGCAATCACGACCGGTACCATGCCAGCCATAAGGCGAGGCTCCCCCGTTTCCTGGAGGCCTTTTCCGAAGGGCTTGCCGTTGTGGTAACGCCCTGGGACGAGCCTTACGATTCTATCCGCAGGAAACACCTGAAACATCACACCACCCATAACCCAGGGAATTCCTCCTCCCTCGATTCCCATCACGACCCGCATTCCGTTTATGAACTGGGCGGTATCGTACGGGTATTCTTTTCCTGTTTGTTTTACGAGGAGATCCAGTTTTATTTTGACCTTCGGGATAAGCAGGTCACCCGAAGCAGACTTTACCGGTTTTTGATCTACATGCCGATTTTGGCCATATACATTTTTACCTTTGGCTGGGCAAAATTCGGGGTGATATTTCTGGCCATGAGAATCGTCGGCTTCACGGCCTGGTTTGTTTTTTCCTGGGCCATTCACCAGCCGCTGATCTATAAATTCGGATTTTCAAAACAGGTTCCAACCTGGTTTAAATGGATGTTCGCCATCATGCACGGAAGGCGGGTAACGGAAGGCTGCATTCACCATGCCACCCATCATGCGTGGCCCAGCATTCCTTTCAATCAATTACATAAATTTGATGTGAAAGCTTACCAAAATCCTGATGTGGCTCCTGAAATGAACCCCATCGGCTGATTCTAAAACCATCCATAACAAGGTCTGTAAACCCGGGAGGATAAATTTACATTTTGGTACAATCCGTTTTCTTGGTTATTTTTGCGGCTGATATTTTTACCAACAGCCTATCCTCATGGCCGTTGGTAATTAATTAGTTTATTTTGTACTCAAACCATACAATGCAAAAAGCGATTTTTCTGGTGACGCTGCTTTACTCAACCTTATTGAATGCCCAAAAACAACCCTTTGAATTACCACGTATCATTTACGACAAATTGGAAGAGACCGAAGGCACCAAAACGTTCACCAAAAACGGATGATGATTTTTAAGCATATTCAAATACCATTGGTTATTATAACCTTTCTTTTTCAAGTACCTATGGTTGCACAGGTTGAAGACTTACCTCCTCAACCTATGGATGATTATGAATATCTGCCCTGGTTCCCGGAAGCATTGGTGGCGCAACAACCGTCAAACATACTTCCCAATGGAATACTGTCCGACCCGTTGAGTTTTATCACCGACAGGATTGACACGGTCACCATTCACAGAAAACACATCTTTGAAAAAACGGATTCCACTCAAATCTTTGGTTTTGTTAGGAACGACCATCCGGCCTCCCCTTACCTATTAGCGGTAAAAAGAGATGTTAATTGGGTGATCATCAAAATGACCTCCTTCAAATATTTAAGCCTCGACGAAGTGAATTTTTCCATCGTCAAATTCAAAAAACACCAAGCTCCCTTCCTCCTGGTCATCGTCAACAGGAATGGCAATGTGTTCAGCCAATCAGGCCCAACGGTAGAATCAAACTGGAAGCGAACCCAGGTAGTTTCCCTCGTTAACCTAAACACATTTAACATGCCTTTACGCAATGTTTATATGGGTTATGACTATCAATATGTGACCAAACAAAAGGTCGATGACATTCGCCACCGGAAAACCCGGGCCGCCAATCTTTGGTATGAATACGCCTTCAATTTCAAAAGGGGACAACTCAAAATCACTCAACTAACCAATACGCTTGAAACGTCCGAACAAAAAGGAACTCAAGAGGCTATTTCCACCAACCTTACTAAAAATACTTGTGTTCCATTGCTAAAGCAAGGTGTATATAAGTTGAAGAATGGTAAATTTGTCTTTAAAAAATAATTTACTGCCGTACACATTTGGGTAATTAATCGAAAAGAGCATGATTTGCTCTCGCAGAACCCTCAGATGGAATAAAGTGACATCCCGGCAATTTATGCCGAGGACAGGTTACCGCACCTCTGGTCGGAAAAAGCGAAGAAAAAAAGGAATATCTAAAAAAAATCAGCGGAATTCTGCGGATTCTGCGTGAAATAAAAAGTGTACTGTAGAGAAAAAAATAATCCACTATGCAATCCGAAACGAACAACACCCCCACAAAAATATTCATCCAAAAAGGATTAATTCTATGGCTAATTCCGCTGGCCCTCTACACGATTATTTATTTCATCATTGGCCAATTCGGAGACTTCAAAACCGAACAAAACCAGGCAGGCTTTCTTTCCCAGGTAAACAAGCTTATCTTTATCTTCGGGATTTGTGGGATACCTGCCGTTTTGCTTTTGTCGCTGGTGATGAAGTTTGCCAAAAATACCATTGATCGCATACCCAAAAAATAACTTAATTGTATATGAAAAACCTGTCCAACATTTCCTACTTTTTCTTCGGGCTCCTCCTGGCCGTCACTTCCTACGCCTTTCTAAGGCTTTTCAATGACTCTATGGATCTGGATATCGGAGGATTTGGCAGAAATCGTTTCCTCAACAATGCCATTCCAAAATTCCTGATCCCTGCAACCATTATAGTTTTTGCCTTCTGGATCAACCAGGTTTTCGCCCATTTCAAAACCTTTGAATCTGAAAGCAAATACAATCAAAAACCAATGACCCTCCCACCTGTTTTATGGTGGATTCCTGTGTTAAATTTTTTCGGCCCGGTTATTTTCATGAATGAGCTGTTGGAAAATGCAGGCCGCGCTGAAATGGAAGCCGCACAAATCAAAAAATTGAGGAGCGGTTCCAGTTGGATAAAAACGAGTTTTATTTTGTTTTACACCCTGGCAATTCTCGGCTTCCTGTTTTATTACTTTTACGAAACCAATAAGGACGGCCACGACTTTTTCCTCAATATGCTGTTCATCTTTCTCATTACGTTTTGTATAGGAGCCATAAAGATGACTGCCGTGCTTAGAAAATAAAAACCGGACTAATCCAGTGCAATTCCGCCATTAATAACCAGGGCAATCAACAACCAAAAGCAAAGCATTTTTGTTAAAAATGGACCATCACATTTTTGGGGATCTCAAAAACAGCGTATTTTGATCAAGGATATAAAAACATACAGCGACGTCAACCGGAACGACCCCATGAAAAGTTTCGGCATTTCCCGTATGGAGGACATCCACGACAAACACGGTGGGAAACCTGATGCGCCCCATCGCCACAATTATTATACGGTGCTCCTGGTCCAAAAAGCAAAAGGTCAGCATTTTATTGACTTCAAGGGATTTGAACTGAAAGACGGACAGGTCTATTTCATCGCGCCGGGACAAGTGCACCAGATTCTGGAAGCCGAAAAATCATTTGGTTATTCTATGGTTTTTTCCACCCAGTTTTTGGTGGAAAACCACATTCCACTCAGCTTTATTGAAGACCTCAACCTTTTCAATGATTACGGCGACAGTCCGCCCCTCCAGCTCGATGATGAAATGTTAAAAAGCCTTTCGGGTTATTGTGAACAGATCATCCGTTTTTATCATTCCGACGACAAGTTCAGGGATGCAGCCATCGGTTCTATATTAAAACTATTCCTGATCGGATGCAATAATGTTTGTACCGTACCACGCAATCACCCTCAGCAGATAGAGTCGGGTAACTCCATCCTCAGGCAATTTAAGACCCTGGTCGAAGACCACTTTACCGAGTGGCATGCCACTTCCCAATACGCGGAAGTGCTGAATATCAGTCCGGATCACCTCAACCGGACCGTCAAATCCCTGATCGGAAAAACCGCCAAGGAATACATCCAGTCGAGAATCACCACCGCTGCCAAACGTATGCTTTATTTCTCCGGGCTTTCCACCAAGGAAATCGCCTACGAACTCGGATTCTCCGAACCGGCTCATTTCAGTGCTTTTTTTAAGAATTGCAGCGGCATGTCCCCTTCACAGTTCAAAAAAAACCGCTGATATCGGATTTTTATAATTCTTCCCCGTTTTATCGTATTTCCCGGTACTGTTTATTGCCGCACCTTTGCAGTGAACAAAATGACAATGACATGGATCGAAAATCATTTATCCGCAAGACATTCCTGACAGGCGCCCTAGGTACAATCGCGCCGGCAGTGTTTAAAGCCAGGAACGTGGTACTTAAAAATTCCGATTACGACCAGCTGATGAAACAAGTGGGTTTTAATCATTTACCAAACAAAGAGGAGAAAACCATGAATACAATATTGCATAAAGCCGAAACCCGTGGCCACGCTAACCACGGCTGGCTCGATTCCAGACATACTTTTAGTTTTGCCAACTATTATAATCCGCAAAGAATGCACTTTGGGGTACTCCGTGTGTTGAATGACGATTCCGTAGCCAACGGCAGAGGATTTTCTACCCATCCCCACGACAATATGGAAATCATCTCCATTCCCCTGGAAGGAGACCTGGAGCACAAAGACAGCATGGGGAATGTAGCTACCATCAAACAAGGTGACATCCAGGTCATGAGTGCCGGCACAGGAGTATTTCATAGCGAATACAACAAAAATCAAGACAAGGAAGTAAAGTTCCTCCAGATATGGGTGTTTCCCAATAAAAAACAGGTGACGCCACGTTACGACCAGATCACCCTGGATCCGGCAAAACTGAAAAACAATTTGCACCAGATCCTTTCTCCGAATCCGGAGGATGAGGGCGTCTGGATACACCAGAACGCCTGGTTTCACATGGGAATATTTGACAAGGGAGAAAGCCAGACTTACCCATTCAAAGATCCTTCCAATGGCGTTTATGCTTTTTTACTTGATGGCGCAGCGACCATCGAGGGACAGCCATTGCAAAAAAGAGACGGCTTTGGGGTATGGAATACCGATAAAATTGAAATCACCGCCAATGAAAAATCCAGGATTCTTCTGATGGAAGTTCCCATGGAAATTGGAGGTTAAACCAGCAATAATTGACTTTTTTATTAATAAAACAAACAAACAAACAAATAATGAACTCATTAACCATGACAAAATGGGCTATCGACCCAACGCACTCTGAAGTAGGTTTTAAAGTAAAGCACATGATGATCTCCACCGTTAAAGGACATTTTGAGTCTTTTGACGTGAATGTGGAAACTGAAGGAGATGATTTCAATAACGCATTCATAGAGGTATCCATCGATGTGGATTCCATCCGCACCAAAAATGCGGACCGCGATGCGCACCTGAAATCAGACGATTTCTTCAATGCCGAAGCCTACCCTCAGATCACCTTTGTTTCCAAAGGTTTCAACGGATCAAAGCTGACCGGCGACCTTACCATCCGGAACATCACCAAAGAGGTGACCCTCGACGTGGATTTCAACGGCATAGCGTTGGACCCTTACGGGCAGACAAAAGCCGGTTTTGAGATCACCGGGGAGATCAACCGAAAAGAATTTGGCCTGAAATGGGACGCCATTACCGAAGCCGGAAGTATCGTTGTTTCTGACAAGATACAACTCGTCATCGATGCTCAATTAATCCGAGAAGCATAATTAACTTGCTGATACAGCGTCTTTAAGAACAACCACATAGCGGATAACAGTTGCCTGTTATCCGTTTTTTAATTTTGATACATTAGATTGCTTTAAAATTGGTGGGGAAACAAAATTAGTTCTGTGTTGCGCCCCTGAATATGGGCAGGACAGGAAGATAAAATGGATTATTTCAATCCTTTTTTTAGGGAGGAGGCCCGGGCAATAACCGGAGTTTCCAATTCAATCCCCTGATTTTTTGGAAAATCATTTACCATGCCTGATTCAATTAACTCAAGGGCTTTGCGGACGGCAATTTTTCCCATTTCCGCCGCAGGATGACTAACGGTGGACAACTGGGGTTCAATAATCAGGGAAATAGGATCATTGTTGAATCCAATGATGGCCAATTCTTCCGGAATTTTCACTCCGACTGATTTTGCATATTGAATGGCACTTACCGCGGCAGTGTCGTTAGCCGAAAAAATACCATCAGAGGGATTGGGTAATTCAAGTAAATATTTAGTCAAACTAATGGCTTCGTCTGCACTCAATAATATGCCTTTCAAAATCAGGGATTCATCCACAGGCAATTGATGCTGCTTCAAAGCATCCAAATATCCTCTTAACCTTTCTTTGTAAATAGCCTGGTGAGAAGCCCCACTCAAATGGGCAATACGCCGGCAACCCTGTTCGATCAAGTGTTCCGTTGCTTTAAAACCGGCAGTATAATTATCAATAGCCACTTTATGGCATTCCAGGGTTTCAGGAACCCTGTCCACAAAAACTACCGGAATATTATTTTTGAAAAACGGAGTGAAATGGTCATAGCTTTGAGTTTCCATCGCAAGAGACACTACCATGCCGCTTATCCTGCTGTCAAACATAGCTTTTAAATCATCTACTTCGTCTTCGAAATTGTCATGAGACTGAGTGATGATTACCTGGTAACCTGCTGCCCGCGCTGCTTCTTCTACCCCATGGATCAAGGAAGAAATAAAAGGTCTGTTGATCCACGGTACCAACACTCCGATGGTATGGGTCTGCTGGTTGCGGAGGCTTGCCGCTAATCTGTTAGGACGATACCCCCTTTTTTCCGCTAGCTCTTTAACGGTCTTTATCGTCTTTTTACCTATACTGGGATGTTCCTTCAAGGCTCTCGAAACGGTTGATGCAGATACTTTCAACTCCTCGGCAAGGTCGTGAATGGTGATGGTTTTGTTTTTTTTCATATCGGAAGTGTTCAGGTGCGACCAGGATGTACTGGTAGCCCGCAACCAGATTGCAAAAATATTTAAAAACCCGAAGGAATAGACCTTAAAGGCTTACTTTACTTAAGCCAGGTTACAATATTTTTTATACCCTGCTTCTAAAGTAAGTTACTCCAACATTTTCCTGGATATCAAGGCTTTTAAAATATGCTAAAATTAACACAATCGATTGTTTCTGCGAAATTATTTTTCTTATCTTGCAGATTGGACACAAATTTTCGGATCTGTTATATTATTATAGAAAATAACACCTCTCAGACAATGTTTCTATGAATATCTCCATAAACAAAACGCTTATTTCCATTTGTCTGATCCTTTTTCTCGGGCAGTTTATAAGGGCAGAAAGTGGGTATAATCTATGGCTTCGGTACACCCCTGTTTCCGATGCGGCCCTGCTCAGACAGTACAGGAATCAAATCCCCGGCTTTACCGTTTTAGGCCAATCTCTTACCCTGGAGGCAGTACGAAAAGAGCTAAAAAACGGTTTGTCAGGCATTTTAGGTGTCCCCGTCATGGAATATCCTGTCCTTTCTGCGAAAAAGGGGCTCAGCGTGGGAAAGGCAAGCGACTTACAATTCCTTCCCGCCGACATGAAAGCCGGACTGAAACAGTTGGGCAAAGAAGGTTTTCTCATCTACAACCTTGAAAACAAAAACATAATCATCACCGCCAATGAGGATATCGGTGTACTCTACGGCGTTTTTTATCTCCTGAAATTGCTGCAAACCGAAAAAGATATCTCCCACCTGAATATTTCCAATACCCCAAAGCTGGACCTGCGACTGCTGAATCACTGGGACAACCTCGACCGGACCGTAGAAAGAGGTTATGCGGGCTTTTCCATTTGGGACTGGCATAAATTACCTGACTACATCCATCCAAGATACATTGATTATGCTAGAGCCAATGCTTCTATCGGCATCAACGGCACCGTACTCACCAACGTAAATGCCAACGCACTCGTCTTAAGGGACGATTACCTGGAAAAAGTAAAAGCCCTGGCAGATGTCTTCCGCCCCTATGGCCTGAAAGTCTATCTGACCGCCCGCTTTAGTGCTCCGGTGGAGTTGGGAGGACTGAAAACCGCTGATCCCCAAGACCCCAAAGTCCGACAATGGTGGGTGGACAAGGTCGCTGAGATTTATGCCCTCATTCCTGATTTCGGAGGGTTTCTCGTCAAAGCCAACTCGGAAGGACAACCCGGGCCTCAATCCTACAACCGGTCTCATGCCGATGGAGCCAATATGCTCGCAGATGCCGTGCTTCCTTTCGGTGGAGTAATCATGTGGCGGGCTTTCGTTTACAGTGAACACAAACCCGACGACCGGGCGATGCAGGCCTACGATGAATTCAACCCCCTGGACGGTACTTTCAGAGAAAATGTTTTCATCCAGGTCAAAAACGGGGCCATAGATTTCCAACCCCGTGAACCCGCTCATCCCCTCTTTGGAGCCATGCCCCAAACGTCCCTGATGATGGAATTCCAGATCACCCAGGAATATCTTGGCCAGGGCACCCACCTGGTTTACCTGGCCCCCATGTACAAAGAGGTCCTGGATTTCGACATGTTCACCAAAGGAAAAGGATCAACCGTTGGCAAAATAATCGACGGCTCCGTTGAACCGCACAAAAAGACAGGGATTGCCGGAGTGTCCAATATCGGAAATGACATCAACTGGACCGGGCATCCATTCGGGCAGGCCAACTGGTATGCCTTTGGCAGGCTTGCCTGGGACCACGACCTGTCTTCAGAGGCCATCGCCGAAGAATGGCTGCGCATGACCTTTTCCAACGAAAAAAGCTTTGTTGCCGACATAAAGAAGCTCATGCTTGATTCCCATGAAACCTGCGTGAATTATATGACTCCCCTTGGCCTTCACCATATCATGGGGGCGGGTCACCACTATGGCCCCGGGCCCTGGGTCAGTGACATGCCGAGAGCCGACTGGACCTCCGTTTATTATCACAAAGCAGATGAAAAGGGCCTCGGTTTTGATCGCACCCCCGATGGTAGCGGAGCAACAGCACAGTACGCGGCTGAAGTCGCCAAAATATTTTCTTCCCTTGAATCTTGTCCTGAAAAATACTTGTTATGGTTTCACCATGTTCAATGGACTGAAAAAATGGCATCAGGAAGGACCCTTTGGGAAGAACTCTGCTACCGGTATGACGATGGGGTCAATGGCGTGAAGAAAATGCGTGATACATGGGCAAAACAAAAAAAAATTGTAGATGAAGAGCGATACAAGCAGGTAGATATGCTTTTGAAAATACAAGAAAAAGAAGCAACTTGGTGGTGTAATTCCTGCCTGTTATACTTCGGGCAATTCTCAGGGCTGGAACTTCCCGAGGATTTAATAGCGCCCGAAAAAGAACTTGAATATTATAAAAATCTGTCGTTTCCCTACGCGCCGGGAATACGCCCCAGATGGTAGATTATCATGACAAAACGAAAAATAGCAATTGTTACCGGCGAGGTACTAAAAGTGGACGGCGGCGTTTCTATTGGTTTCTAAAAAATAACAAAATGATTCGACTGGAACAAATGATGCGATGGTTCGGCCCAAGTGATCCGGTTACCCTTGCGGACATTAGACAGGCCGGTTGCACCGGTGTGGTTACGGCCCTGCACCACCTTCCCTACGGCACCGTCTGGACCGTAGAGGAAATTGAAAAACGGAAGCAGATGATCGAATCGGAAGGGCTTACCTGGACCGTGATTGAAAGCCTTCCCGTTCACGAAGACATCAAACAACAAGGAGGCGACTGGCAACAGTATATAGAAAACTACAAAACAAGTCTGCGCAATGTCGCCGCATGTGGATTGAAAGTGGTCACCTATAATTTTATGCCTGTTTTAGACTGGGTAAGAACGGATGTGGCCTACAGGCTCCAAAGCGGAGCCATCGCCCTCCGGTTTGAGCGGGTCGCATTCGCTGCCTTTGACCTGTTTATCCTTCGACGCCCCGGAGCAGAAAAAGATTATTCTGAAGCGGCGATCCGCCAGGCCGAAGAATGGATTGAACGCCACGGAGAGGAAGGCAAAGCAAAACTCAGCAAAAATGTATTACTGGGACTCCCGGGAAGCGACGAAGCGTTTACCATGCCCCAGTTGCTAGCCATGCTGGCAGATTACCACGATATTGATCGGGCAAAGTTAAAACAACACCTTTTCCACTTCCTTCGAGAGGTAGTTCCCGTTGCGGAAGCCGAAGGGTTAAAAATGGCCATCCATCCGGATGACCCTCCGTATCCTGTTTTGGGCCTGCCGAGGATTCTCAGCACCGAACAGGATACTGAAGAACTGCTGGCGGCTGTACCCTCACCTGCCAATGGACTTTGTTTTTGTACGGGTTCTTATGGCGCCAGGAAGGATAACGACATCATCGGTATGATGAGAAAATTCGGCGATCATATTCACTTTTTACACCTGAGAAATACCAAAAGGGACGAGGAAGGCAATTTCTTTGAAGCCAACCACCTGGAAGGTGATACGGATATGGTAAGAGTGGTGATGGAGGTTCTCAAACTTATGAAGCGCACCGGCCGGTCCATCCCCATGCGCCCCGACCACGGTCACAGAATACTCGATGATCATAACAAAAAGACCTATGCCGGATACCCTGCTCTCGGAAGGCTCAAAGGACTGGCCGAACTCCGTGGCCTTGAAACGGGACTACTCTTTTCAGGAATAGAGCTATAAACTTATTTTCTGAAACCATTTGAACCTTTTGAAACAAAAAAACAATTCAATACCACTAAATACTCGTATCAAAAATGAAAAATCTGACCAAAACCTGCTTCGTATTAGTGATTTCCCTTTTGTCTGTCCAATTCGCAAAAGCACAGGCAATCAAATATCCTTTCCAGAATCCTGAACTTTCTTTGAACGAAAGGGTTGAGGATCTTATCTCGCGAATGACACTTGAAGAAAAAGTCGGTCAGCTACGATATGACGCATCGGCAATCGAGCGGCTGGGCATTCCCCAATACAACTGGTGGAACGAATGTCTTCATGGTGTGGCCCGTAACGGTCGCGCTACAGTGTTCCCACAGGCGATAGGCATGGCAGCCACCTGGGATACCGATCTCATGGTAAACATTGGCGATGCTATCGCCATTGAAGCAAGAGCCAAATACAATGCAAGTGTTGCGATGGATCGCCGGGAACGCTATCAGGGACTCACCTTCTGGTCGCCCAACGTCAACATTTTCCGCGACCCGCGCTGGGGGCGTGGACAGGAAACCTATGGCGAGGATCCCTACCTCACTTCCCGCATCGGGGTTGCTTTCGTCAGAGGACTCCAGGGAGACAATCCTGATCATCTCAAAGTTGCGGCCATGGCCAAACATTATGCCGTACACAACGGCCCGGAAAAACTACGCCATGAATTCGATGCCAAAGTAAGCCAAAAAGACCTGTGGGAAACTTACCTGCCCGCTTTTGAAGCTCTCGTCAAAGAAGCCCATGTTGAAGGTGTCATGGGGGCATACAACCGAACCAATGGTGATCCCTGTTGCGCCCATCCATACCTCATGCAGGAAGTGTTGCGTAAGCAATGGGGGTTTAAAGGCTATTTCGTTTCCGACTGCTGGGCCCTGACTGATTTTTTTGAAGGGCATCATATTTCAAAAGACTCCCGGGAAGCAGGAGCACTGGCGCTCAACACCGGTTGCAACCTCAACTGCGGCAGCACCTACCGCGAACTGCTGGAGTCTATAAAACAGGGACTGACCACCGAGGCAGCGGTGGATGACAACCTCAGGGAATTGCTGCCCACCAGGTTCCGCCTGGGCTTATTCGACCCTAAAGGTTCCAGTTATCTTGATTTCATCGGACCTGAAATGATCCACAGTGAGGAGCACGTCAGGTTATCCAGGGAAGCCGCTGTTAAATCAATGGTGTTGCTTAAAAACAAAGACAACACCTTACCACTTGACAAAAACATCAGACGTGTGTTTGTCACAGGACCAATGGCCACACACATGCAGGCGCTGTTGGGCAATTATTATGGTGTCAGTGAAAATATATCCACCTTCCTTGAAGGGATTGTAGGCAAGGTAAACCCGGCCACATCTGTCCAGTATAGCCAGGGAGCACTATTGGATGAACCGAACAGAAATCCGATGGACTGGTTTTCCGGCGAAGCTGCTGAATGCGATGTGACAATTGCCTGCGTGGGCATTTCTCAGTTGATTGAAGGTGAAGAAGGAGAATCCATCGCCTCCCGGCACAACGGAGACCGCGAGGACATCGGCCTGCCTCAAAACCAGATCGATTTTCTCAAAAAAATCCGTTCCAAAGCCGAAAAACTGGTCGTGGTTATGACGGGAGGAAGTGCTATCGCCTGCAAGGAAGTATATGACATGGCAGATGCCCTGCTTTACGTCTGGTATCCCGGTGAACAGGGAGGCAATGCTGTGGGAGATTTATTATTCGGGGATGCCGTTCCCTCGGGGCGCTTGCCGGTAACTGTACCTTATTCTGTTGACGATCTTCCTCCTTTTGAAGATTATGCCCTGGCCGGTCGCACCTACCGGTATATGGAAAAAGAACCTTTGTTCCCGTTTGGTTTCGGGTTGAGTTATACCACTTTTGAATACAGTGATCTCAAACTAGATAAGAAACAGGTGAAAAACGGAGAAAGCGTTCAGGTACAGGTGACGCTTTCCAATACAGGTAAATATAAAGCAGATGAGGTTGCCCAGTTGTATATCACGGATGTCGAAGCCTCCGTCAGTTTACCTAAATATGCCCTTAAAGGATTTAAGCGGGTTTCCTTACAACCTGGAGCCTCCCAGACCGTATCTTTTGAAGTCACCCCGGAGATGATGCAGATGATTACTGAAACAGGGGAACATAAAATTGAATCCGGGCAATTCAGAATTTCTATCGGAGGGTCCATTCCTTCCCAGAGAAGTCTGAATTTAGGGGCTACTACATTTAAGGAAGCAACTTTCAGAGTGGAGTAATCGGAAATGGTTTAGATATTCATTAAATTTGGTGTTCCCGCTGCCTCCTTTGTGAAGCAGCGGGAACACTGCGTTTTGGACTAATACCCGGGTGAAGTGCATTTTGAAATGGAACAGGCCGGAAAACCGAGTCGCTGGAATACTTTACGCGCATTACGTGTAATAATTCAATTTGGACTTGAAAATGCCACTAATAATTTGGTTCTTTAGATCCAAATTATTATTTGACCGAAATTAATCCATTTTTTTCATTAAGGTTGCAGTCGAACCAGGTTTTAGGAACAAAAAAAAGTATGATCGATTAGACCAATAAAAAAGCAATTTCATGCAGAACACACAAAAAATATCCGGAGGGTGGCCGCTTTCGCTTAAGTATGTCCCATTTTTTATTTTATTATTATTCATTTGGGGTTGTCAATCAGCCGCTGAAAAAAATCTCTGGTTCATTGATTGTGACAAAGGAGATTTTGATCAGTGCGGTTACGTAGATGCCGCCGGCAACATCAAAATCAATTACGGAAAATATCCTTTGTGTTTTACCGATACCTTTAAAACCTATGCCATCGTGTTGCGCCCAGGTATAGGATATATTGGAATCAATAAAAAGGAAGAAATTTTGTACAAGGTATTAACTTATGACAACGGCCCTGATTACGCAGAAGATGGTTATTTTCGTATTATTGAAAACCTGAAAATCGGATACGTGGATGTCGCAACGGGCCAGGTAAAAATTCCGCCAACTTTTACGGCCGCTATGCCTTTTCACAATAAATATGCCCCGGTTTGCCCGGATTGTATCATTCAGAAGGATGGCGACTACAACCGGTGGGTCGGCGGAAAGTGGGGATTGATTGATAAAAAAGGAAAAATCGTTGTGGAACCTAAATTTGATGATATTGTAGAGATCGGAGCCGACAACCGGGTAAAGGTCAGAGAAGGAATTTATGAAAAATGGATTGACATAAAATAATACTATAATAAAAAAGAACGTGAACCGATTTATACTGTTGCTGGTGCTTTTACTTTTTACGAACCTCTCGCAGGCTCAGTGCCTGATCACCGGAGCCGATCTGTCCTATGTCAACACCATCGAACAGAACGGCGGTATTTACAAAGATGAAAGCGGGGTGAATGTGGATCCTTATGAATTTTTCGCTCAAAAAGGAACCGGGATGATCAGGCTCCGCCTTTGGCACACCCCGGAAAATTTCACCAGTGCAGGAGGCAACCCGATCACTTCTTCCAACCTTAGCGACGTGTTGTATGCTTCCCAACGGGCTGTGCAAAATGGCATGGACCTCAACATTTCCATCCATTACGGTGATTATTTTAATGACCCGGGCAAACAACTCAGGCCGGCAGCCTGGCAAGGGCTTACCCAAACCACCTTACTGGATTCGATCTACCGGTACACCTATCACGTTTTGGAAAAACTGTATGAACAAAATACCGTTCCTGCCATAGTGAGCATCGGCAATGAAACCACCTACGGATTTATTGACGCCTCCAGTCCCACCAACGGATTTTCCTGGCCCGCCGATGCGGAAAAATACAATGCCGGGCTCAGTGCCGTGGATGATTTCAACCAGCAATACAGCCAAAATGTCAAAAAGGCCGTGCATTTCACAGAATCAACAGCCTCCTGGCTTGCCGGTTTATTTGAAGATAAGGGCGTGACCAATTTCGATGTCATAGGCGTTTCCTATTATCCTAATTTTTCGCCCAACACCGATCTCCAGGAACTGGGGCAGTTGATCTCCAACCTGGTCAACTCAACGGGCAAGGAAGTCATGATCTTTGAAACAGGTTTCATCTGGACCACAAGCAACGGAGACAGTTACGGCAATTTTATGGGCAACAACGGCAACGTTCTGAACTACCCGGTCAGCCCCGACGGACAAAGGTCCTTTTTACTGGACCTGGCCGCCACCGTTTATGAAAACGGGGGAACCGCTGTTTTTTACTGGGAGCCCGCCTGGATTTCCTCTGGCATGTATGATCTTTGGGGACATGGGTCTTCCTATGAAAATGCAAGCCTTTTTAAATTCAACAATAACAATTCTGCCTTGCCTGGATTTGACTTCTTTGACTTTTGTTCTCCAACAGCCATGAATGAACCGCCTGAAGCGGAAAGAGTCCTTGTTTTCCCCAACCCATCAAATGGGGTATTTCAAATAGAGAGCAAAGCCCCCCTGTCTGCCTGGGAGTTGTATGATATTACCGGAAAGTTGACCCATTCAGGCCAATTTGACCCTTCCTCCGGCAGTTATTCTCTTTGCCTGGAGAACCGATTGAAAGGATTATATTTTCTTCATCTTTTGACTTCAAAACATAAAAATATCATGACTAAAGTGGTCTTTCTGGCCGTTCATTAAAACATAAACCATTATGCAATATAAAGCTGAAACACCCGATTCCTACGTGGAACAAATACCGGAAGAGCGCAAGGAAGCCTTCAACAAACTGAGACAAACCATTCTCGCTAATTTACCCTCCGGATTTAAGGAAGAAATGAATTATGGTATGATCGGATATGTAGTCCCGCATTCCATCTATCCAAGCGGGTATCATTGCGACACTAAACTGCCCCTTCCGTTCATGAATATTGCTTCCCAGAAAAATTTTGTGGCGCTCTACCACATGGGCATCTACGCTAACCCGGAACTGTTGGATTGGTTTGCCACCGAGTACCCAAAACATTCGAAAACGAAACTCGACATGGGCAAAAGTTGTATCCGCTTTAAAAAACCCGACCAAATGCCTTTTGAACTGATCGGGGAGCTGGCTGGCAAAATGACTGTCGCGGACTGGATCTCTGTTTATGAGGCCAATTTCAAAAAGTAATGAAGAGATAAAACTTCTAAACCCATCCCTCTGCGGTGAGCTGGTTATAATGAGCAGTGGGTTTTTTATTTTGAAATTTTGTGGCTTGTTTTTTGATTTTTGAAAGTTGCGAGGAACGAGCCTGTACTTGTTTTATCTTGACTTGGCACAAAACAAGCCAATCCTGAACGTCCCAAAATCCTCCAAATCCTGATCCTGACAGAGAAAAAACCGGGCAGGAGCCCTATACTTTTATCCGTGTACAACCTGGAGGTTGTAACGAGCAATATTTGTTTTTTTTTTGACTTGTTTTGAGAATTGATTTTTGACTTTTGTGCTTTGCGAGGAACGAGCGGTTAGCTGGTTATAATGAGCAGTGGTTTTTTTATTTTGAAATTTTGTGGCTTGTTTTTTGATTTTTGAAAGTTGCGAGGAACGAGCCTGTACTTGTTTTATCCTGACTTGGCACAAAACAAGCCAATCCTGAACATCCCAAAATCCTCCAAATCCTGATCCTGACAGAGAAAAAACCGGGCAGGAGCCCTATACTTTTATCCGTGTACAACCTGGAGGTTGTAACGAGCAATATTTGTTTTTTTTGACTTGTTTTGAGAATTGATTTTTGACTTTTGTGCTTTGCGAGGAACGAGCGGTTAGCTGGTTATAATGAGCAGTGGGGTTTTTATTTTGAAATTTTGTGGCTTGTTTTTTGATTTTTGAAAGTTGCGAGGAACGAGCCTGTACTTGTTTTATCCTGACTTGGCACAAAACAAGCCAATCCTGAACATCCCAAAATCCTCCAAATCCTGATCCTGACAGTTTGCGAGGAACGAGCCGGTTCCACATTTTTTTGATTTAAAGAAACCCTGTCATAAATCACTTCTTTTATATGATAAAAATCATTCTATGTGATCCCGCCCGGATTTACATTGGCCCTATATTGCTTCCTGGGTAAAGGACAATAATACCGTATTTTACATCAATCCTACACCTGCCTTTCTGCATGAATTGAGTTATTTTCCGGGAGGGCTTTATTCATTTGAGCACCATTGATCTACAGTTCTATACTCAGGTTTTTTTTCGCATTAAAATGAATAACTATGAGTAACAAGTTCAACAGATCACTGTGTGCATTTTGTATCTTTTTCCTTTTCCAGTTTACCCTGGTGGCCACCAATCCGGAAGTGTCCAGCTGGATTCACAATTTATCAGAAGATACCCCTGAATTTCAGACCGGCTTTAATGATATTGACCCGGAAATTGCCGTTACCGGTAATACCATCCACGTCACCTGGATCACTACCGTTGCAGGCGGCATGGAACAACTTTATTACCGCCGATCCATTGACAACGGCCTCACCTGGGAACCCAAACGATTATTATACGAAGATGATGACATAGACTATACTTCCTATCAGATAAGTCATCAAATGTTACTGGCCTCCGGAAACTTTGTCCACATTGCCATCAGCAACAAACTCGACGAAGGCGGATGGCACGGAGTGGTTAACTATTTTCGATCAACAGACGGCGGGGCTACTTTTGAACCCGTGCGGGAACTGTATACTTCTGCTTCTTATTACATTATAAAAAACGTAATGATCAGCGGAACGGGATCCAATTTCCAGATCGCTTTTATGCAAAGTATCAACTACGCCAATGAGGAAAAGCTAATTGTATTGAGGTCAACAAATAATGGTGCTGCATTCTCACAAAGTGTACCCTTAACAGATCCAAACGGTAATATTACCAACATTTCAGATTTTCAATCCACCGGAAATAATTGCTACATTTTATACAATGAATCAACAGCGCCGTGGCAATCCTACAATTACATTACCCATGTATTGTATTCCAATGATGGTGGTGTGACTTTTCAGGACGCCATCATCTCCACTCCCCGTGCAGACGGAATCAATCATCATACCTACGCTCTTCAGGATTACAATTATGCGCCAAAAATAGCGGTAGATGGCAACAAAGTCTGGGTCACCTGGAATGGATTGAACGAAGCGGATGTGCAAACCGTATTTGTTCGCACCTCCCTGGATGGCGGTAACACTTTCGGGGACGCCATGCAGATCTCCGGCACCATCACATCCATGCAAAGCGGACAGGAAACCATCGCCGGAAAAGGGAATTATGTGTATGTTACGTTCACCACGCCCCAATCAGCAACCTACCTGTGTAAATCTTCAAACGGAGGGCAATCCTTCTCGGAACCCAAGCGTATTACGCCCGCCGGGGCTTACGATATTGATGGTTCCTGGTGGTCTCAACTGGTCATGGATCCCGATGGTGAAAGGGTTCACTTAATCGCCAATGGAGGTGTTTACGGTGTGTTTACTTCCGGGAACGAAGATAACGGGTTACTGTTTACCGGAAACTGGGGTTACAAGAACAGTGAGACTCCGCGCCTGGCATTTGACGGCAACGGTCTTGTTCATATAGTTTATAAAGGAGGGGGCTTCTGGCTCTCCACCGGAGTATTTACGGATAAGGACATCATGTACCGAAGGATAAATCCTGATTATTTTGAAACCGGCACCTCCAACAATGTGCTCAACCTCGAAGTCATTACCAACCCCGGAGACGGATCCGGCACCTCGCAGTTTGACAATATGGGTATTGCCAGCAGTTCATCTCTCCATTTCACTTCAGCGATGACCATCGAATTATGGGTAAAACCCGAAGTCGGTTCCGGTTTGAAGAAGCATATACTCCTAAAATATGACAACCAATACGCTTTTGGGGATTACGGTAGCTTTCAATTGAGGACATGGGATCATTATGGCCGACAACCCGTTTGCGTGATAAATACCGAAACCGGGCAATATTCCTTATGGGGTGATAAAAACATGAAAGACGGCTACTGGAACCACCTGGCCATTACCTACATCAATGACGGTTCCGTTGACAATTTCAAACTATACCTCAACGGAGAAATTGTCGCTGCCGAAACAACCTCCGGCAACATCAGCCTGTCGGAAGCGCAATGGCACCTCGGAGCCTATAATGATACTTATATCAGCGAGGGATTCAATGGCAGTGTAGATGAACTGCGTTTTTGGAATACCGCCCGTAGTGCAGAGGAAATAAAAACGATGAAGTATATGACGCTTACCGGCGACGAAGAAGGGCTGGCTGCTTATTATAATTTCAACGCTATTTCCGCAGAGGGCCAGGTATGTGATATCTCCGGCCACAGAAACAATGGATTTTTAATGTATAAGGAGCTTCTGTCTCCAAGTAATATAGCCGACCCTAATGCTAAATTCTCCTATGTGCAAAACGTATCTGAATTTTTCTTCAGCCAGCTTGCCGAAGGAGGGGAAGCGTTCGAATGGGATTTTGGCGACGGTAATACCTCCGACCAGGTAAACCCTACTCACGTCTATACAACACCCGGCAATTACCAGGTTTGCATGACCGTTTCCGCTAATGAAAATATCGGACTGACCTGCGAAGAAGTGTCTATCGAGGGTATTGAAAAGATATGGCCGGTAATAGGAGGAAATACCGCTGGTGTGACGACCCTGGTTTATGGGGGCAATTTATCTCCTGAGTATGACTTTATCCTACGCAAATCCGGCGTACCCGATATCGTTTCTATAAGAAATTCAGAGGCAGGAGCCAATGTCATTTCGGTTGAATTTGATTTACTTGATCAACCCCTTGGGGTGTACACACTGGTGGTCGATAATGGCTCGACTACTTTTGAACTTGCAAATGCTTTTGAAATTGTGGTGGGTGAGAAAAGTCAGCCCTGGGTAGAATTAGCCGGTCCGGGAAGGGTTTTGATTAACAAATGGACCAATTTTACCATCAGTTACGGCAATTCCTCCAACGTGGATGCTTACGCCGTGCCTATATGGATCGCTATTTCCGATGTCCAGGATATAGAAATGGTCTTTCTGGATTTTGATATTGGCATGCCGGAATACATCATTGAAAACGGGTATGCGGGGATCGATTCTATTGGCCTGGAAGTGCCTATGGATGAATTTTTGGGCGAGAACAAATCCATGCGGGTTTATCCGCTGATCATTCCCCACATTCCTGCGAATTATTCCAATAGCGTCCGGTTGAGAATCAAAAGTCCGGTAAAATACGAATTGTACGTTTGGAACGGAACGCCTTATTTTCAATCTCCTTTCAGCACTCCTTTAAGTGATTGTATGATCTCTGTTTTCACCGAAGGGTTTATCCAGGTGACTGCGGGCGTGATTCCTGTGGTAGGTTGTATTACTGCCATCGGTTCCCAGATGTTTGGAGTACATGATGATTATCGTCCTAAAACAAAACCGACTTTCTGGAGCCAGACCTTTACCTGGTCCACCATTTTGCTGGATTGCGGGATCAATTTATCGGGAGTTGGAGCGATTACGAAGGCCATGTGGACGCTTTTCGCCAATATGCCACTGTATGCCAATCAGCTGAACGATTGTAAAAAAGCCTTTGGCGATCCGAATGTCAAAAGCAAAAGGATCGAAGCGGTCAACTCATTCGACCCCAACGAAAAATATGGTCCGCAGGGATTTGGCGAAGCCAATTATATTGCCGAAACCCGGCAGATGAGTTACCAGATCAGTTTTGAAAACATGGCCACCGCCTCTGCTCCTGCCCAGGAAGTGTGGGTAGCAGATACGCTGGCCAGCGAATGGTACGACCTGTACAACTTTGCTTTTGGTTCCGTAGGATTTGGTGATTCCGTATATTTCATCAACCCGGGCATTCATGAATTCGGTCTGGAGGTGGATCTGCGGCCGGAAAAAGAAGCCATCGTACGGATTGAAGGCCAACTGGACAAAGCAACAAGACTGCTCACTTTCCATTTCATCACCCTCGATCCTGAAACAATGGACCTGGTGGAAGATGCTTTTGGAGGATTCCTGCCTCCTAACATCACGTCACCGGAAGGGGAAGGTTTTGTGACGTTCACTGTCGGGTTGCTCGACAACATACAGCACGAGGATGTGGTGGAAAACCAGGCCTCTATTTTCTTCGATGCCAATGCACCTATCGTCACCAATAACTTCCTGAATACTTTCGATCTGGAAGCTCCATCGAGTGCCCTGGTCATCGATACTCCGGTGTCCACCGATACCACTTTGCTGATTACCATGCAAGGCACCGATGACGGTGCAGGCATTCGGTATTACGAGGTCTATGTTTCCGAAAACGACGGAGAGTACCTGCTCTACAGTATAGAAGAAGCAGAGGAATTCTTCTTCACCGGTAGTTATGGCGGCAGTTATAAATTCTACAGCGTGGCCATCGACAGTGTAGGCAATAAAGAGGAAGCTCCCGCAAGCGCCGATGCAGAAGTCACCATTGTAACCGATATAGATGAACTTGCAGGAGATTGGCCTGATTTCAGGGTAACGCCCGTTCCTGCCAGGGATCACCTGCTGATCGATTTTTACAATGAACAGGGTGGCAATGTCCGTTGCAACATCATTGACCTCGCCGGAAAAGAAGTCATGATGCTTGCCGACGAGTACCTCGCATCAGGACATCACCAGTTCAAAAGAGCTATCGATCTGATGCCAGGCATTTACCTGGTACACCTTCAGAACGGAGCCCGGAATGGAGTGAGAAAAATTGTCATTGAGCAATAGACATCTTTCATTAATAAAGGATCAGACGAATAGATTTTTGTTTTGTTACTCGTAGGATCTGATGATGGAGCGGAGGCTAAACAGGTCTCCGCTCTTTTTTTTACTGCCATTTACCTACAGTTATGTTACTCCAAATGGCCACCACAGGTGGTGCGGGAACATGGCAAAACCACGCCCTGGCCTTAAAGGAAATCACTCGCGAAAATTTTATAGAATATTTTGTCCAGGTACTTAGGACTACTTTTTCACTTTTTGCATGTCAATTGTTTAAAGAAAATCAGCCCTCAAATTGATCATTATATTTCGTACCTGCCTGCTGCAAGTGAGGTACGGAATGTGTTGCTGCGTTTTTAAAGTGACAAAGTAGTATAAAGGAATAAAAGGGCGCGAAAAGGATCAAGAAGTGAAAAAAATCATCCTGCTTTTACATTTCTCTATTTCCCAAAAACAAAAAAGGCACCCGGCTGTTCTTATTTCCGAATGTTCATGCAGCTTTAATTATCACAAAATCAAAACCTATGTTCGGATTATTTAAAAAGAAAACAGAAGTCGAAAAACTCCAGGAGAAATATAGAAAACTGTTGGACGAGGCTCGGGCCTTAGCGTCTTCCAGTCGGGCAGAAAGCTATAAAAAATATGCGGAGGCGGAAGCTGTTCAGGATGAGATCGAAGCCTTGACCAAAGCAGCGGATAAGGAAAAATAGTAGCGAAAATTTCAGCCGTTGATTTTACGTGACTCCGTTTCAATCTTATGGATTGATGCCCCGTTATGCTGTCCCATAAAATTTTCTTTGGCGGAAAATATTTCTTATCTTTATACCCAAACAACCGTTATCTTGATTGGTACCCGGTATAAAGATTATTATGAAAAAAACAATATTCATCCTGCTTTGTGGCAGCCTTTTATTTTCCTGCCAAAACAATCAAAAAAAAGCACCTTCGGACATTGATCATCGGGCAGCCATTGATTCCACAGAGGCTGACGCGCTCGCCCGGGAAGTAGTGGACGAAACCCTCAGGTCCTGGCAAGCCTATAAAAAATATGCCTGGGGGCACGATGCCCTGGCCCCTCTTTCCAAATCTCATACCGACTGGTACGAAGAACCCTTATACATCTCTCCCATCGATGCCTATAGCACCTTATTTTTGATGGGGCTTAAACAGCAAGCCCAGGAGATCGAACAATACGTGGTCGACTCCCTGAATTTTGATAAAAATATCGATGCCAAGATATTTGAGGTAAACATCAGAATCCTCGGAGGATTATTGTCCATGTATGAATTATCCGGCAATCCAAAAGTACTGGAAAAGGCTGTCGATTTCGCCGACAGGATGCTTCCTGCTTTTGACACCCAAACGGGTATTCCCAAATATTGGGTCAACCTAAAAACAGGTGTGGCCCGAGGGGATACCGTCAATGTTGCGGAAGCGGGAACCTACACTTTTGAAATGGGCATTCTGAGTTATTATACCAAAGATCCAAAATATTACCAGGCCGGGAAAAAAGCTACCCTCGCCATTTTTGAAAGACGTTCCGATATTGGTCTGATCGGGGATGTCATTGATGTCAATACGGGCGAATGGGTTTCCATCAGCAGCCATATCTGTGCCGGGGTTGATTCCTACTACGAGTACCTTTACAAGAGTTATCTGATGTTTGGCGACCCGGAATTGAAGCAGGTATGGGATGAAAGCATAGATGTCGTCCATCATTACAACAGCGAAATGTATGAAAACAGGTTATGGTACGGTCGTGTGGATATGCACACCGGGGAACAGATAAGTTCAGTGGTAACCCTATACGATGCCTTTTTTCCGGCACTGATGGCGCTGTCCGGGGATATGGAACGCGCCAAAAGTTTCCAGGCCACCTGGTACTGGCTGTGGAATAAATACGGATTGGAACCTATGGTTTACGATTATAAAAAAGATACTACCAACTACCCGGCTTACGACCTCAACCCGGAGATTGTGGAATCGGCTTACTACCTGTATCACTTCACGGACGACGGCACCTATCTGCAAATGAACAAACAATTTTGGTCAGATATCAAGGAACATTGCCGGACAGAAATAGCCTTCACTTCCATCGAAAACGTTGAGACCATGGAGCAAAAAGACTACATGCCGACTTTCTTCTTTGCCGAGACCTTGAAGTATTTATATCTTACCTTTTCACACCATCAGGGTGGATTTAATTTCAATGATCACCTCTTTAATACAGAAGCGCATCCATTTAGAAGGAGTACTTTTGACCATGATGAAGCAAAAAAACGGTTGGGTTTTTAAAGATTTTCAGAGGAAATATCAAGCTCCTGAATGCTGCGATCTTTTTGGTTTAGTATTAATGGCAAGTAAAAATGAAAGCAATGGAAAAAATTAGCCTTACAAAAGATTTCGGGCTTTCCCGTCTGGTCCATGGCCACTGGAGGATCGTTGAATGGAATTTCACCGCCCTCGAATTATTGGAGCTGACGGAACAAACCTTTGAGCTGGGCATCACCTCTTACGACACGGCTGACATTTACGGCAACTACCAATGTGAGCATTTGTTCGGCCAGGCCCTACGATTGAAAAAATCGCTGCGCAAGGAGATCGAAATCATCACCAAATGCGGCATCAAAATGATGTCAGACAAATATCCGGAACGTACGGTAGGCCACTACGATTACAGTTACGAATACATTGTCGCATCGGTGGAGCAATCCCTGAAAAACCTGGGAACGGACTACATTGACCTGCTGCTGCTGCATCGCCCGTCACCGTTTTTCAACCCGGAAGAAGCGGCCAGGGCCTTCAGGCATTTAAAAGAGCGTGGAAAAGTATTGCATTTTGGGGTGTCCAATTTCAATATCCAGCAGTTCGAGACGCTCAATGCCTTTACCGATGAACCGCTTGTCACCAACCAGGTGGAGATTTCTCCCTATTGCCTGGAGCATTTCGAGAACGACAACATCGAGTTCTTTTTGAGGAAAGGCATCAAACCCATGGCCTGGTCGCCATTGGCCGGAGGCGAATTATTGTTACACCCGTCCGACGACAAAGGAAGGAGGACACTTAGAGAACTCAGGGAGATTCAGGAAGAATTAAACGTCGATTCGGTGGATAAGATCATCTACGCCTGGCTTTACAAGCATCCGGTCACCATGCTGCCCATCACCGGTACGGGGAAAATCAACCATATCCGTTCTGCGGTGGCGGCCCTTGATATTGAGCTGAGCCTGGAGCAATGGTTCAGGATTTTTATTGCGTCGAGGGGAGAGCATATGCCGTGATGAGAATACCTATTGAGAAAACAACAACCCTTAAAATGCCCTATTCTATTGTTTTAAGGCTTTTATTAACCGGCCACGGGAGGCATCCGCGACGGTATGACTTTGAGCCAGGCCAGCGCTGATCTAAAAATTTAAAAGGAAGGAAATGGAGCCACAAAGATGCATTTGCCGATAAATAGACTACCTTTGCCTTCTTTTACTTATTTTAATTAAATGACATTCAAAGAATTAGGGATAATAGATCCCATACTAAAAGCCCTGAAAGCCGAAGGCTACACACAACCAACACCAATCCAGGAACAAGCGATTCCAATCCTGCTTAAAGGAAGAGATTTACTCGGTTGTGCACAAACAGGGACAGGAAAAACAGCAGCTTTTGCCGTACCGATCCTCCAGCATATTTACCTCAACAAGGAAAATCATAACGGACCTCGAAAAATCAAGGCCCTTATTGTCACGCCTACCAGGGAACTGGCCATTCAGATTGCCGATAGTTTTACCGCTTACGGAAGATTTACAGGCCTCAAAAATGCCGTTGTTTTCGGCGGTGTGAAACAAGGAGGACAGACCACTACCCTGCGCCAGGGCGTTGATATTTTGGTGGCTACCCCCGGCCGTTTGCTCGATTTGATCCACCAGGGATTTATCTCGTTAAAAGACGTTGAATATTCCGTGCTTGACGAGGCCGACCACATGCTTGACATGGGTTTCATCCACGACATTCGCAAGCTCATAGCGCTTTTGCCCCCAAAACGACAGTCTCTTTTCTTCTCGGCCACCATGCCGCCGGAGATTGTGGAATTGTCTCACAAGATATTGGGCAACCCCGAAAAGGTGAGCGTCAAACCAGAACAACCTACTGCCGAATTGGTGGAACAGGCCGTCTATTTTGTCGCCAAAAAAGACAAACCAAAGCTGCTCGTCCATTTACTGGAAACAAAATCGGTAGATTCGACACTGATCTTTTCACGGACCAAACACGGGGCCGATAAAATTGTAAAATTGCTTAAAGCCCAGCAGATCGAAGCCGTGGCCATCCACGGCAATAAATCCCAGGGGGCAAGGCAAAAAGCTTTGGGCAACTTCAAAAACGGGCATACCCCGGTTTTGGTCGCCACCGACATTGCTGCCCGTGGGATCGATGTGGACGAACTGTCGCTGGTCATCAACTATGACCTGCCGAATGTCCCTGAAACCTACGTTCACCGTATCGGTCGGACCGGACGCGCCAAAGCCAGTGGGGTGGCCATCTCGTTTTGCAGCGGAGAAGAGAAAATCTGCCTGCGTGATATACAGCGATTGATCAAACAGACCTTACCCGTGGTGGACGAACATCCTTTCCCGGATGACGGAACGGAAGAACCTTCAAAACCACAGCCACAAAGACCTCCGAGGTCTTCAAGACCACCAAGAAGTCCGCAAACACGCACCGTAAATCCTCGTAAAAGCGGAAATAATACACAAGGAAAACGTTTTCAGACAAATTCCCGAAAGGGGCGTTAACACGCCATGCGTTTGACTACTTAGAAGACAAAAAAAGGAGTTCCGATGGATACATTGGAACTCCTTTTTTATTTTGAAGTTGTTTTAAATATTATCTTAGTTAAGTAGTTCGCGAACTACTTAAACCAGTTTCGTTTTAAAATCCCATTTTTTTATCTGTCTCGATCATTAATTTCCTGGCATTTTCAAACCCATTCATCATACGATCGATCACCTGTTCGCGATAAGCTTCATCATTAAAAACCCTACCATAGACAGGATGATTGTCAACATCTATTCCTTTGTTCATCAAATGGGTCCTCATCATTTCAAAAGAGGCTTCAACTTGCTCTCTTGTAAGCTGGTAAGCATGAAGTTCTTCCGCTGTTGCCAATCTAATGGTTTCCTCGGTTTTCAGGCCATTCATTTCGATTGAATTCAGGCGGTCATTCATGGCATCCATTCTTGATAAAAGTCCCTCCATGCTGCTTTGAGTCGCATTCAACTGTTCTTTTAACATTTGAATTTCTTTTTGCTGCTGAACCACCTTACCAACCATGTCGTTTTTATTGATACCGATGGCCATATTGACCACTCCGGCTACCCGGTTTTCAGAAGCAGTCCAGGCTATACCAACAATCTTTCCATAATCGTCCATTTTCATCCTTTCCGGGCTGACGCCTTTTCCAAAACCATCATTTTGACCCGATGGAAGAATGTAATCTCCTATACTTACTTTGCCTTTAACCTTGACAGGCACCTGCCCCATGAAACCTACTTTTTCAAACAATTCCTCTTTCGTTTGTTTGGGCATATTTCCCAAAACAATCGGGTTAAAGGATACGACCATAAAGTTGTCGGCACCTTCGGTATTTTTGGATATCTTTCCGCCATACACACCAACAATATCCCCGGCGATCATTTTCTCTGACGGGTTTTTTCTTTCCAGCCATTCTGCGTAGTCCCCGGCGCCGGATTCGTAGGTAACGCCCAGGTTGTCAAAAGCAAATGCTTCGTATACTGCCAGATTGGCAACGGCAATAGCCTCGTTGGCAATGGCAACGCCTTCATTGGCAAGCGAAGCTGTAATCAGAGAGGCAATAGGTACTGTTTCACAGGCTCCCAACCCAAAACAAGGCGTGGTAGAAGCAGCAGCGGCAGCAACATCCGCGGTGGCCATGCCAAATTCGGCCGTTGCAATAGCTACTTCAGCAGACAAAATAGTGGTATTCATGATCCATTCAGGATCAGAAGAAAGTTCACCGGATGTTTGCCCTTCTATACGCCCCCGCATGGCAAATTTATCCCAGAAAGAAATAAAATCATTTCCATTATTGGCCTGGTTTGTATTGATCTTGATCTTTATACCATCTCCATTATCAATATTGGTATTTTCAAAAGTGGCCAAAAATCCTCCGTCTGGCACATTATCACGAACCACTAACCCCCTTGTAAAAGTGGTATCTCCCACAAAAAGGTTGTGATCGATGATAACAGAATCCCCATGAACTTTCAAGTTGCCGCCAACGTCCAGGCCTCCACGCACCATAATACTGTCTGCAATGAAAATGCCCCGCACATCCATATCAACGCCTGGCCTGGGATCCAGTGTTTTGATGCCGAATTGACCTGCTTTGTTGATAATGCCACGTGGAATATTATTGGTAATAAAAATAACATCTTCATCGTTTTTGGTTCCCAGTTTTTTCTTCAAAGCCCCCACCACATTACCTCCTACATGCCAATCCGTTTGAATATTATCTAAAGTACATTCGAAATTATTCTCGGCACTGGTATGGGAATAAACGGTAAAATTGCCAAAAGTTTTTCCTAAAATTTCCTGCTCTTCCTTCGCGACGGGCCAGGAAGGTAGCGGACATTTGGAATCAATCTTCGTCACACAATCCTCATTGGCCAGGTTGGTTACTTTCAGGTAGGTTTTAGACATCAATGTACCATTGGCCAAACCACTGCCATCAATGATCAGTAGATCTCCACTCATAACATTGTTGAACGTAAGAAACAGATTGTTCATCGCATAATCACTAAACACTTCCACCGTGACATTGTCCTCTCCAAAATAAAACAGTTTCATCGCTGTATAGCCTCCTTCGCAATAACAAGTCTCGGTCAGGCATGGCACTGGGCGATTGCTTTTTTCAAGGCTTTCTTCTTCTGCTGCCACGCCGGTAAATGCTCCGGCAGATTGAGCATAAAAGGCGTAAGGTACAGCTAACAGGTTGGACGTGTTCAGCACCTTGTACTTGGAGCCTCCATTGGCATCCATGGCGGTTTCCATCATGATTTGCTGGCTTCCCCAGGGAACGCTTTCAAAATCGCCCTTGAGTGTATTTCCTTTTCCGATAACCAGATTAAAAAGGCCCAGGGCATTAGTCGTTACCTCATGGGTCTCCACATAATAAACCTGCTCAGAGGGTTGCTGCGTTTTCAAGCTCAAGCGAAGGCTGATCGTTTGATCAGCCAAAATTTCGCCTTCAACATCTCTCGCAACAGCTTGAAAATTAATACCCAATGGAACCGTCTGAGCTGTTAAAAAGGAAATAAAACAGAGTGAACTAACAAGTATTGAAATTATTTTTTTCATAATCTTTTGGTTCTTTTAATAAAAATTTAAACATAATATGAGATAAAATTTCAGGCAATAATTCTTAGTGGCGAATACCTAATAAGTGCCACCCGTTTCGTCTTTATTGTATCTTATCCGCTTTCAAAACCTTGACCGTCAGGCTCGTTTTCTTTTCAGGAGAAAAAAGCCGAACAAGATAAATTCCTGATGGAAATCCGGACATATCCAGGTCTATTTGACGGTCACCGACAGGAAAAATTTTCAACAGTTTCATTTTTCCTGAGTAATCCAATATCGTGACATAACATAGCCATTCATTCCGACGATCCAATTGCAATCTTAAATTGTTGGAAACAGGATTCGGTGAAACGATCCATTGATAATCATCCATCCTTACGGTTGGTTCGGTTATTTCCGTCGGAGTATCCAAAGGTCTCCTCAGCCACATAGGCTGGATAAATCCCTCCGACAAGGCTCCAAAATCCGTTGGCTGAAATGTAATGAATGATTCCCCGACCGACCAATCCAGTTGAATGTCAGCATCATATCCGGCTCCATTGACAACACCTATTAGTTGAGGCTCAAAAGATTGCCCCCGGATGGTGATCGCAATGAAAAAACAAAAGCTAAAAAAAAGGAGCTGTTTCATATGGTAAGTGTTTTATGAGTGAATAAGATAAAATTCTGTAATCTTTGTACGGCTATCGCCTGCCCTCAAAAAGAACGTTAACAGGAAAAAATCTTAGGTAAACGATACAATGTCAGATAGGTGTATTGATCCGTGGGGAGGAGTGAATAGTATTGTATCGATATCAGAAAAAAATCAAATGGGAGCCTGGATGTTTCCGGCTGGAAGAAATGGAAAAGAAAATCAATAACCTGCATATTAAGCTACTCTCAGAAAAATAGCAATGACTTTTGTCACCAAGAACCATTTTAGGCACCTATGGCCTTTAATAACATAAATTCATTCGAGTAAAAAACGAATCAGGCTGTCAGCAAAAGTCTTTGTTATTTGTTTATGGTTTTTTCTAACTTAGCCTTTGAAAGAATGATGTTATTCATTTGAAATTGCTTTGAATC
Organism: Lewinellaceae bacterium; assembly: GCA_020636105.1. Lineage (NCBI taxonomy): Bacteria > Pseudomonadati > Bacteroidota > Saprospiria > Saprospirales > Lewinellaceae > Lewinellaceae bacterium. The sequence goes on along the minus strand of JACJYL010000001.1, from coordinate 4,510,733 downwards.
GTTTTTTGAAATTCCGACTATTTCATCAATCTAAAAACCATGAACGATAAATACATTGAAGAGCAAGATTTTGAAGGGGTAGATTTTTCCGGCACCCCATTGGCCATGGGCCATTACGAGGTATGTTCTTTCCTCAGCTGTAATTTTGCCCACTCCGATCTTTCCGGTATCCATTTCACGGAATGTACCTTCCGCGACTGCGATCTCAGCATGGCTAACATTATGGAAACCTCTTTCAAATCCGTAACCTTCAAGGACTGCAAAATGCTCGGCCTCCAATTTGAGGAATGCAATGACTTTTTGTTTGCCGTGGGGTTTGACCACTGCCTGTTGAACATTTCCAATTTCTGCAAAATCAATTTAAAAGGAACCCGCTTTAAAAAATGCAGCCTCCAGGAGGTGGATTTTACAGAGACTGATTTGTCTGGCGCTTTTCTGGATGAATGCGATCTTTCCGGCGCCATTTTTGACCATACCAATCTTGAAAAAGCTGATTTACGGACGGCAACTCACTATACCATTCACCCGGAAAACAACCGGATCCGAAAGGCGAAATTCTCCGTTTCAGGGCTGCCCGGGTTGTTGGGGAGTTTTGATATCGAGATTGAATAATTTTTTTTAATTTAAATTCAACTCACTTCTGGGTTGTTTCCTAGATCCTGTTGGATACCCCGAGTTTTACACAGGGTTATTTATATTCATGTCCTTCGGACATTTTATCCTGAAAGGATTAAAATATAAAAAACCACGGGTTAAACCCGTGGTTTTTTAAAAGATTACGAAGGAACCCCAAGCGGGTTCAACCCTTAATTCACATTAATTATTTATTCTACTGAATCCACCAGCCGGCGCACCTCCTTCCTTACCAGGGTGCGGGTGGACTCTATACGGCGGCCGATATGGCCCTTGCTCATATCCGGGTAAACAGCGTCCCAGGCTTTTTGATCACTCTTATCCATATCTTCCCAGGTATTGTAAAAATCGATCGTTGAAACATCATAAGGCTGTTCCGCTCCCTGTGGGAAAACCATAAACCCCATGATCCATCCGGCACGGTTGCCCATGGCGATGCTTTTTTCATGAACGGGTTTGACAAATCGGGCCTCCATCTCCATCCAGTCGTCCCAGCCATTCGCGGGCACTTTCATGAAGTTCTCTACCCTGTATGGTGCCATCCCTCCTGCCGGCCCAAAAGCCATATCTGCTGCCGTCCATATTTCTCTTTTGACGATATCCCTGAATTCCTCAGCCCTGTCGGCCAGGTCCTTTTGTTCGGCGGTCAGGTTTTTGGTCATGGCATCCCAGGTTTTCTGGTTCCAGCTGTTGTTCAGCTCATCGATCCCCTTCCAGTTCTTCAGGTGGGTGATGGTGAGATAATCATACTCCGCATTGATTCCGCTTGGGTACATCACCCGTTCAAGTTCCCACCCGGTGATCAGGCCCATTTTTTTGCGTTCCTGGTGCATGAGTTTCCAGACCCGCTCACAATCGCGGTATTGGTCCTCCATGCCGGGTTTTACTTTCATATATTCTACGATGACGTAGGACTGTTCAGCAACCTGTGCCTGAAGGCTGGTGGCAAAAAAGAGGCAAAAGATTGCCAGGGTAAAAATTAATTTGATTGACTTCATGGTTAATATTATTTTAGCATAAGTTATTTATTCGATTGCTGCAATAATCATTCCAACTGAGCATGTTGAACCCCCTGCGCGACCGATCCCCCCGCGCCATCATGTGTAGTGTACACAGGATGGCCAACCGTATAGCTTACCGAACCACCACTTCCTGAGGCATCCCCTCCGGTGGCATGATGTAAGGATTGTTGTGACTGCAAACCTCCAAAGAAGCATAGGATGAAAAAGGCAACCATGTTGAATTTCAGGTTTACCATAAAAATATTTTTAAGTGAAAAATTAAGGTGATAAATAAGATAATTCAATTAGAGTTTAAACTAAACTGAATAATCTCTTCGGCAATTAGAATAGGAGGTGGATAATTAATATCTAATCGGGAGACATGCCTTCTGCAGGATGTTCTTTCGCATAAGCCGCAATAGCTGCAAAAACCTTATTACCAGGCAACAATTCGTTGGTTTTCAAACCAGTCAAATCACTTCCATGTACAACTGCCATTTCAGTTGAGCCATCCTCTAGCCGATAGGCAATGAGTGTTATATACAAGGCCGGAAAATTCACCATGAAAAAATCCTCATGGTTTCTCCCTGTGGAAGACACATGCAACTCGCGAGCCTCAAAAAGGGCATTGGTGAAATTCGGACGACCAATGTCTGTATATTCCCACTCCTTACCGTCATACATCACTCCGATAGAACTCCGAATTTGACCACCTGATACTACAGGATAAATTATTTCATGTAGATCGGTCAACAGTAAATTGGGGTGCATATTTTCCTCGTAATTTCTAATTACATCATATCCTACCGTAAATACGGAAACAGGAGTACCTAGCTCCGCAGAAGAAACTTCCTCTAAAGAAGCAAACCCCATTTGTTTATAGGTGTATTCATTGGCCAAGGATTCAAGCAATTTTAAAGCTTCTTGAGCGGGGTCCATTGAGTTAGGATTTGGGTTATGGGGGTAGAAAATTTCATTGCAGGAAAAAATACTCGTAATTCCTGCAATGAGGAATAAAAAATGAAGCGGATTAAAAATTGTTATCCTTTTCATAATATTATTTAGTTTTATAGCGAAGATTATATAAATCAGATTGATGAGTATGATTCTTTGGCTGGCTTACAAATTGCTTGTAAGTTACCCACCTGTGATCACCTTTGCCAGCGGGCCATGGATCAGTTACATAAACCAATTTGTTGTCGCCACTCTCCAAATATCCGGTTGCAACCATAAGGTGGCCTCCTCCGGAAGACCAACTCCAGGCAAAGGAAACAGGTCTGTTGGCATCAATTTCTTCCTTTAACTTGATCCAACTAACTGCAGTTCCAAATGTCGTCGAATCATAGTCAAAGCCATAATTATCGTACCTGAACCATCCCGTTTGTCTACATTTTAATCCATCCTGTTTTGCCTCTGAATCCGTACAGCAATCCCCTCGTTTTTTTGTTTTATTCACTATTTCGCACTGTGGAACAAAAGTATAGTAGTATTCCATAACCATTTGAGTACACGCTGCCCAACACCATAAATTTGTTTCCTGCCCGATCAAGGGAATTTCACTTAAAATACTCAGGCCGGGAGCACCTCTCAACGGAACTATAGCATGAAATAATGCTTTTGGCGCTTTTCTGAAACCACTCGGTACAGCAAGCTGTTCTACAGATTCATTTGTAGTATAAATTACACTACCGCTTCCACCATACTGATAAATTGGCTTGGTAATAACATTTGATGAGAGACTGGCAGGCAAACTATGTGCATAGAAGATTATTTTCCATCCTTTATCCCCGGACGCGGGTTTTTGTGTATCCCACAATTGACGGCCGTCATCCGTTATATATTGATACACCGGAATGAGCCCTGGACTATCTTCTTTTTTGGAAAAAGCAACAAACTTTAATCCATCACTATCCCAGCCATTTTTTTCAGGGGAAGAGTCATACCAAAACTGGATGACATTCGCTTGTCGTACTTGGTCATAAACAGTTCTGTGATGCTGGTAGATAGTTTTTTGTTGTGCCGAAAGGTTTATAAAAAAAAGAGCACAAATGACTATAAATAATAACCTTTTGGAATTAATATTTTTAAACTTCATTTTTAGAAATTTGGTCGTTAAAAAATTATCAGCCTAGAATAACTCAAACATTTTAGATTAATGCATTTATTTATTCATGCCCTCCAACATTGTTTCCATTCTATCCATTCGCGCTTTCAATGCTTCGTTTTCATTTCGCAATGACTCGATCTCTTCCTGTTGCTCCTGAATAGCTTTTGTAAGGATTGGAACAAAGCTCAGGTAGTTGATACCAATGTATTCCGTTTTTATCATTTCATGTTTCTCGGCATCTTCCCCTGGGAAATAAACAACATTTTCCTTGACTACTTCCGGGAATATCTCCTGGACTTCCTGTGCAATAAATCCCATCTGTGGGCCTGTTGCCAGGTTCATATGGTCATATTCATCGGTTTTGAAAAAATAGGTTTTGGGCTGCAGCTGAAGAACTTTCTCCAAAGCACCGGTTAATACCTGCACCTCCTTTTTCAGTTTGGCATCCGAAGGTCCCAAAAGATCCCCCGTATAACCTAAATTACCATCGAAGTAACCGGCCCAGCTTAAGGCTCCATTAGACTCCCCAAATACGCCATAGCTACCAGTACCCTGGCCAAATCCACGTACGCCGATAGCACCAAGATTACCACTACCAGTGCCTAATACCCCCACATTTACAACACCTGCTCCTGCATCCCCGAAAACACCCCAGTTCGTTCCTTCTCCTCCCTGGACAAACCCAAAAACACCCTCATTCACATTCACTCCGGTTGCATCGACCTGTCCTCTGATGGCTTTGGCATTCCCTCTCACATCAAGTTTGGCTATCTGTTCCGGCACTTCCAGACCAATCCCCACATCGGCTTTTAACCAAACTCTGTTAGCTGTCACTTTGAGCTTGTCATCCACATCTTCCTGAATTGTCGCATTTTCTGCATCACCGAATTTCAAGGTTCCTCCATGATTATAGTTTCCTAGCGTTCCAACAATTCTTATAGAATTATTTGTTCCTGAAATCTGAAGTTTCGAGATAGGAACTGAAGTACCAATGCCAACATTGCCCGAATTAGCCGAATAAATGTTATTGCCGGTTTGGGTCCAATCGCCACTTCCACTTGACTTCGCATACAACGCATAGGGCACGCTAAGCAACTGACTTGTGCCTGCGATGGTATAGTTGAAACCGCCATTGGGGTCTGTTTCCGTTTTCAGGTAATAACTGTTACTTCCCCAATCAATAGTCGCAAAATCTCCGGAGACAATTGTCCCTTCACCTATTTCCAAGCTAACCAGACCATTAGCATTGGCCGTTGGGTTTTGTGTTTCAATATAAACTGCCGAACCAGATGAGCTGCCTTGCAAAATACTGATCCTAACGCCCACCTCACTATTGGTGATTAATTGTCCAGTAGCATCTCTTACAACAGCCTGATAGCTCATTTTTTCAGGAGACTGAGCGAATAAAGTGATGGCAAATACCAAAGAGCATATGATAAAAATTATTTTTTTCATGATTTGAAAGTTTTAGTGTTTGATAATTTTAAAAGATTTCATAGTTTGTTTGTGGTCGGTTACATGCAAATAGTAGGTTGCTGGCGGTAGCATTTCCATGCTTATTTTCGTAACAGAATCCGTCAATTGTTTTGTTTCAATCAAGCGGCCACTGACATCAAACAGTTGATAGACCAACCCTTGAATTTGATTATCCATTATCCGAAGATTAAGTAAACCGTTTGTTGGATTGGGAAAAACATCCAGCTCCAGGCTGATGTTGGTTTCTTCAAGCCCTGTTGTGACCAGAATTTCAAAAGCGTGTTGAACACCCTGAGCAACCGTTCCATTGGCTCCGATTACTGTGGTGTAAACAGGATGGCCAACCGTATAGCTTACCGTCCCGCCGCTACCTGAGGCATCGCCTCCGGTGGCATGATGCAGAGATTGTTGTGCTTGTAATCCTCCTAATATGGATAAGACAAACAGCATACTCATGTAGAGTTTAATGCTTCTCATTGTGATAATTTTTAAATAAACAATTCAGCTGAGATCTTTCTAACACCGCAAAAGTGCAGGAATATCTTAGGGGAGCCCTTCACACATTCCCCAAAACCTTCACCTATTCCACATCAGGCAAAAAAAAGTAGCATTCATTTTGCAACAGCAAAACAAAAATCAATACAAAAAACTAAAAATCAATTACTTACGAATAGCATTGGGGGAAACCCCAAATTCCTCTGAAAAAGAGCGGGAAAAGTAGTTAGGATCATTAAAACCTACCTCATAGGCAATTTCCGAGACGTTCAGGTCGGTGGTTTTAAGCAATTCGGCAGCCTTTTGCAGGCGGATGGAACGAATGAATTGACTGGGCGTTTTTCCCGTCAGGGCCTTGAGTTTGCGATTCACCTGGGTATTGCTCCGGCGAACAGCCCGGCACAGATCGTTGACACTAAGTTCCGTATCGTCCAGTCGTTCCTGCACCAACTGGATGAGCTTTTGCAGAAAAAGGTCATCCAGGGAAGGAGCCTTTTTATCGGCCATATTCCTGGAAAAGAATGCTGCTCCTGTATTTTTTTGCTGCAATGACTTGCGGAGTTCAATGAGCTTTTCAAGCCTGACAAACAACTCTTCTTTATGGAAAGGTTTCACCAAATAGGCATCGGCACCGCCACGGAGTCCTTCGATCCTGTCGTCGAGGGTAGCTTTTGCCGTTAGCAAAATGATCGGAATATGGCTTGTTCGATCGTCATTTTTAAGGGTTTCACAAACTTCGTAACCATCCTTCTCCGGCATCATCACATCACTGATGATGATGTCGGGAACCATCGCCAGGGCTTTATCGATCCCTTGCTGGCCGTCGCGGGCGATCTCGATGTGGTAATCCTTTTTGAGCAGACTTTCAATATAGGTGACCACATCACGATTGTCTTCAATGATCAATAGAGAAGGCGTTTCAGAATCTTCGTTTAAAGTGGCCAGCTCCAGTAACGGAACCAGGTTTTTATCTTCAGGAGCTGAATACCCGGTCTGCAGGACAGGATCCCCGAATTCATCCTCACCCTTTTTTACCGTATCCGGATCCAGTTGAATGGGAAACAAAAGAAGAAAGTCCGTTCCTTTACCCAATTCGCTTTCCACCACGATGGAGCCTCCCATCATTCCCACCAGTTCTTTGGTCAGTGTCAGACCAATGCCGGTTCCAGCTTCGCGGCGGGTAAACGATGCATCTCCCTGGTAAAAGCGGTCGAAAATTTTCGGCAGATTCTCTTCGGAAATACCTAAACCGGTATCGCTGACTTTCATCTGGAGCCATTCCTTTCCCTGGATTTCTGCTTTTTGTAAATGCAGTATGATCTTGCCTCCTTCGGCGGTAAACTTAATCGCATTGGTCAGAAGATTGTAAACGATATGCTGCATCTTGGCCTCATCAAAATCCATAATTAATTCCCGAACCTCCGGATAAAAGGTCAGTCGTATTTTCTTTTCCTCCGCCATGGAGTAGAAGGACTCCGTAAGGTATTGCAGGTAGTTCACGATATCCCCCTGTATTTTGTCCATTTTCAGTGTGCCGGAATCCAGTTTGGACAGGTCCAGCAACTGGTTGATCAGCCGGAGCAGGTTTTTGCTGTTTCGCTGGATGAGCTTGCGTTCCTGGGAGTGGCCTTTAATGTTATTGGTCATACCCATAATGACCGTCAGCGGCGTCCGGAATTCGTGGGTGATATTGGTGTAGAGCCGGGATTTGAGGGTGTTCAGTTCCTTGAGTCGTTTGGCTTCGGCTTTTTCCAGTTGCTGGTTGACCTGGTATTGGTAGTATAGATAAACCAAGCCTAAAAAGCCAAGGATATAAAGTGCAAAAGCCCACCATCTTTTATACCAGGCTCGAACCACCTCGACGGATAATGTCCGTTCCGAAGATTTGAAAAATTCAGGTGTAATGCCTCCGCGAATGTGTAAGGTGTATTTTCCCGGGGGCAGGTTCTCGTATTGTAATTGATTGATCCGGGTAGGGGTACTCCATTCCTTATCATAGCCTTCCAGCCACCAGGTATATAGGATCTGGCCGGTATTCCGATAATCGGGAACAAAGAACTCCAGGTTGAAAAATCGATCAAAATGATGAAGCCGGATAGTTGACAGGTCGTTGAGTTCGTTCATCTGAACGAACAAGGAATCCTCGTTTTCATCAAATCGCTCCAAACGATTGATCGCCACCGGATAGGCATCGTCAAAACCAGCCGCTGCTTCCAGTTCATCAGGACGAAAGGCATTAAGGCTGCCGTCAGGAGTCCCAATATAAAAAGTGCCATCCGCTGCTACAAAAGCAGGAAGCCGGTGATAGGCCATTTCCGACAAAGTGGGAAACATGGGAAAACGCGTCTGCTTCCCGGTTTTTTTGTTCAGTTTTAACGTTCCTTTTTCCGTCACCAGCCAAAGATCATCTCCTGGTCCGGGTAAGATCACGAATACCCTTTTCAAAGGATCAGACCTGGACTTGATTTGATAAGGAATATGGGTGATTTCCCTGGTCTTAAGGTCCAGTTTACTCAATCCCACCTCGTTACCATGCCCGAACCAAAGCTGAGCATGTTCATCTTCATAAATACCATAATTGGAGCTGTACTGCCAACCATCAGAAAAAGGGTCCGCCTTATACCGGTTAATGATTGCTCCATCCAGTCCGATTTCCATGATGCCGTCAGCCCATAAAGACAAAAACAAGGTACCCGTATATTTGCTAAAATGGATTTGCCTTACCTCTGAATTGGTACTGAGTAAAAAGTCATTTGGAATTTCCAGCCTGGTCGTTTCCCTGGTCAGTATGTCATACCGATAAAATTTAAAAGGAAGATCATTGACCCCGATCCAAAGTTGTCGGGCTTCCGGATCCATTCCGTGGGCGATGTATTCGAAAGTAGTGGCTGGAAAAAGCCTGCGACTTTCATTGGTCGTCAGATCAATGGCATAATCATTCCAGAACAGCGTTCCCCAGGCATAGGTGAGGGCATGCTCTTTTTGGTTCTGCGGCGGAATATTCAAGGGTAATTCGGATAATTCTCCGGTTTGGGGATTCAGTTTAAGAATGCCGTTTTGGTAAGAGGAATAAATAAATCCGTCATCGTCCTCGGCTACCGCCCTGATCTGGCAATTTTCTCCCTGACATTTAAGGCCAGCATCTTCCAGAGTGTATTTTTTAAAAATATCCTTTTCTATCGTCATTTTGACCATGCCGGCCCGGGTAGTCAGCCACAACTGTCCGGATCGATCCCGGAACATATTCAACAAAGTGCTGTTGTAAAAAGGGAAGGCGTGACTTTGTACGATAATTTTATCCGTAAAATCTACAATACTACCGTCTTTTATGCACATTCTCGACAACCGGAAGGGGTAACCCCGATGCCAGATAAATTCTCCATCTGCGAACAATTGTCCGTGTTTTGCTTCCTGTACAAAACGCTTATCCCGGGGAAGCCGGACAAATTCGTCCTGTCCTTCTTTTAAATAATAAACCGCATATTGGTCTTTGGATTTATCCGGACTGTGTACCACCCATAAAGTATTTTCAGCATCCTTTACCATACTGGGCATTACCGGGTCTGGTCCTGGCGGGAACGAGTAGGTTTGTACCCTTCCCATTGGACCAAATACTTCAATCCTGTCCCGAAGCTTTACATAATAATTATCCCCAATGGTTAATGTCTGATCATAATACCAGGAAACCTCCAACGGACAAATCACTTTAAATTTTTCGCCTTTTTCGGCTCTTAAAACAAATTTTTCACTAGGATGATTGGCTTTATTCCCTAATGACCACAACGCCCCGTCTTGCGCAACACCAATATAGGCCAGCAGGTTAATTTCAACGCTGTTGATTATGTCTTCAGAGATGTGACGTTCTTTGATCTTTCGTGTAACAGGATCAAAAATGACAAGGGTATCCCGGATAAAATAAAAATCAGGAGTCGACGGGTCTGCAAATACCCATCGCGTATTGTTCGCAGGAAAGCCCAGTACTTCCTGGCCTAATTTGGCAAGTTCATGCCCGTTGTAGGTGTAAATATCCCAATTGGCCCGCATCCAGATCAAACCGGTGCTGTCCTGGGCAATATCATACACATAGGCCAGCTGGTTGCCTTCAGGAAAAGTGATATTCTCCAGTTTGAGGTTACCCTGAAAGGACTGGGTCGCAGCAGTAAGGGTAAAGAAGAGTAAGCCGTATGTGAATAGTGTTTTCAATAAATATAAATGCACCTTTGAATTTTTGAGCTTCCACCCCATGAAATTAAACGCTCATAAAAATAACGGGTTAGCACCATAACTCCAACATAGGAAGGCAAAAGGATGAAATTCCTGATTTATGGAAACGCCAGACTTTCACTTTCCCAAAAAGACATGAGCACTTTTTAGGGAATACAATTTAACGGAATAACTATCTGTTAGCCCGGCAAGACGGCAACATGCTTCCCGCTTATTAAATTCAGGCTGCGGTGCGCTACACCTCATGAAAATTTAGCGATTATCTATACAAAACCAATAAAATCAATACCTTGAAAATTAATTTTCTCAGAAAAGACCAAACCTCAGAGGTTTATACTGTATCCTATCATCGCCAGACGAAATCCCCTTTTTCTACCGACCAGTCATTGCCCAAAAAACCGCTGCACTTTACGCCTGAAATGCCAGCTTTCATCATGGTATGATCGAATAACATTAAGTCGGGAAAAGTCGTCCCATTCACCAGGTAATCGTTGGCATAGGCGCCTTTCATACCTTTTATTCCCGTGGCCGTCACCACCCCTATACTAGCCTGGTCGCTGTCCTGCCGCGGATAAATGAAGTAGCTGCCCCATTGATCGCCTGTTAAGGTTTTTGTACCGATTTTGACTTCATTCCTGGAAACCTGAACCGGACAATGGGATAATAATTGATCCCAGGCTACATTATTGTCTTTGTTTCCGTAAAGGATCACATTTCTATCGGGATAATCTGCCAGCGTGAATTCCGTATCCCTGATGAGTTCTACATTCCCATTCGCCCGGTACCAGAATTTTTCTGCATCGACTTTAGCCCGGTTGTAATACCATTCGTTCTCTTCTTTTGATCCTTTGGACGCATAAACAAACACCATATTATTTCTAAAAGCATCTTTAAAACCTCCATTTCGGTGAGGTCCTTTTTCTTTGAGGGATGGTTTAGGTGTTTTTTTCCACGATCCATTTTGGTTGGTCAGATAGATCATTTTATCTGTGGAAGCAATGGGCATTTCCTGTCCATCTATGGATAAAGTATCCGCTTGTGTTGCCATTTTTTCAATATCAATAGCCACTGTCTGGACATTCGTTGTAGAAAGAATTATAGCTGCCTCCTCCCTGCGAAAGTCAAAAGTGCTGATGTCAAAAGGTTTCATTTGCTGTAGGATATGTATAAAGTGGGAACTGGAAGAAACTCCTGGTGACCCCGTATAAAATTCGATTTTGTTAATATCCTTTGGTGCCTTTATGCTTCTGGCTTTGAAGAAATCAAAAATGGGAGGCCAGTCCACGCTGTGATCTCCATACCAATGCGTGCCACCGGGATATTCATAATAAGTAAAATCATTATGAAATTTCCCCAAACGTTCGCGCATCATCCGGGCGATGAAAGTGGGCACCACGTTATCGATTTCTCCGTGTAAAACAAAAACACCAAAATGGAGATAGTTGCGTTCCAGCTTAAGGGTTCTGCTGGGAGTACCTGCCCGTCGGATGATGGAATCGAGCAAAATATCTTTCTCATTGTCAAATCTATGATCCATCGCCATCGCCAAAAATTCAGCCTTGGTCATCCCGAATCTGGCAAATTCGGCTTCCGGCCGATCCTTCATTCTTTCTACAAAACTTTGTCGATAGCCTAACAAATCCGGATAACCGGCACAGGGAGCAATGGCGGCAAAACGATCGGGATAAGTGGCTCCTAAATACCAGGTGCCGTGACCGCCCATGGAATGTCCGGTTAAATAGGTATGTTGAGGATCTGTTTTTAACAATTTTTCTGAATGGGTCAAAACTTCCAGGGCATCCAGCCGCCCCCAGTCTTCCCAGGCAAAACCAAACGGACGACGGTTGGTAGGTGCGACGAGATGCCCCCAGTCTTTTTGTTGATAGGCATTGGCCTGGTTGACGGCTTCTACCGAGGCGCCGTGTACAGAAAAGAATAAAGCGGGATTTTCGATATTTTTATTTGAAGAAGGAGCTATACTGTAATATTGAACACTCCCGTCTATATCACTGATAAAAGTTCTTTTGTGATGTTTGAAGGTAGATTTTACGGCCAACTCGATAGTATCAATGGCCAGGGTTTTGCCTTTATTATCTTTTAGGAGCAACACTGTTATGACCGTATCCTGGTCAGACAAACCCGCCGGATTGGGGATTAAAAAAGGTAATTTGCGAATATACATCGGCGCAACATCAGGCAATGTAGTCGTAAGTTCTTCCTTGCCCACTTTGCAAACAATGCTTCCTCCTTTGTACTCATTTTCTTGGGTATTCATCACTCTGATGGCCCCCCATAGGGGTTCCCGGTTTTCCTGTAACAAATCGGGCAGGGTCATGTCTCTCTGGGTAAATTGTACAGGGGCGTTGGCTTTTAACAATCGGGCACGCATGGTGGGAAACCGGCCTCCCGTCAGCACGAATTCATTTTTTCCTTTTTTCAATCGAAGCGGGATCAGCTGCCAGCCAAAATCATAATGATCGCCCTCATGGGGCAACCCATTGATCAATGCACTCGTATGGCCCGAAGCTTCAAATAATACCGTGATGGCCTCCGGTGATTCATATTCCAGGTAAAGGTATCCTGACCGGAGCCCGGGGTCGTTAAAGTCATTTTTGTCGCCAACCTCAATCTGCTCCCACGTCAAAACACCGCCCGGCCATTGTTCCGTTTTACCTTCCGAAATGTCATATTTTCCATCGGTCAGAATCCTGGCCAGCAATGGATCGCTCAACACAGACGGGGAGTTGAAATCAAACCCTGGCTTTCGCAAAATAAGCCCGGTTTTAAACAGATGGATAATGGAGCCTTCGTTGACCTCTTCGACCTTTTCTTTTCCAAAATACTGGACGATGTTGCCCTCATTTTTTTGGGAAAAGGATAATACGGAAATACACAATAAGGCGAAAAAGCTTATTGTTTTTCGCGAAAAAACAGATTTAAATTTCATAGGTTCATAGCTTTTGTGACTATGCCCTAAATGTACAGCTCTTTAATCCATTTTTTGAATTTGAGCCTGTACTAAGCTCATTGGAAAAGGCAGTACAGAAGGGCAATTTGATACTTGAATATTTCAAATGGTTTCATTTTTATCTCACCAAAGAAAATTTTCCAAACAAGTTTAATGCTTTTCCTTTTACCCAAAAATGATACGCGTCCGCAGGAAGTTTTGCCAGGTCCGCCTCAAAGGAATTCTTGCCCGGGACCACCCTTTCCACAGAAGAAAAGACCAGGCTTCCCTTTGAATCATAAATCGTCAATTGAACCTCACAGGCCGATGGGCTATTGAACTCAAGAAACGTTTGCCCCCGTGTGGGGTTGGGATATACCTTTAATTCAGCAGCAGAGGATAGCAGATCTACCCCGAGCATGATTTCTGTGGTAAAACGCCATCCCGCGGACCAGTCACTTTCCTGGGTGGCATCCACTGCCTTTACCCGCCAGTGGTAGGTGGTTTGATCATCAGGTAGAGAAAAGTCATAAGTGGTGTTCACCAGATTTCCCTCGTCGGCGATCAAATTTTCAAAGGCATCATCTGTGGAGATCTGAATTTGATAAGTTTCGGCGTTCTGTACGGCATTCCAGATGAAGGTCACCATCATTGGAATTTCAACCGATTCGTCCGGCGGGTAAACCAGGGTCGGCTGATCCAGCGGAGCCGGAACCACATCCACCACTACATTCTGAGCATAGATTCTGGCGCCCCCAGATTTGTCTTCTATAAATACGGCAACCGCCTGGCCGTTGGCCGGCCGGTTGAATTGTATCCTGCTTTTGGCGGCCTGATAGGTTGCCATGGGCCTGGAGACTTCTTCCCACGCAAAATCTCCGTTCTCATCCAGCAACACCCCGTCCAAAGTGGTAGGTGTCACGCTGTTATCATACCCTTTTTTCAACAAAAACAAAGGCTGGTCGTTCATCAAAAACATAGGCCCTGCATGTTGCCTGAAATCTTCGCTGATGGGATAAACGATTTTGGCATTATCGGTGAATTGTCTGGCGCCTGTGTTTTTATCAAACTTTTGAACGTATTCACCACGTTGCCCCTGGGAAGTATTGGTATAAGTGCAAACCGCCCAGATGTATTGGGAACCAGGCGCTATCGCAATTTGGGTATCCATTTCATAATCCGTCTCATTGGTATCGAAGTCCATTCCGTTGATGCCCCAGGGCAATGTACCATCCGGGTTGATCCGTTGCACAAACGAATCAAAACGGCTGCCGCTGCTGGCAAAGTACCCGAAATAGACGACCTCCCCATCTTGTGTGCCGCTGTAAAAAGCGTTATAAGCAGTAGTTTTGTTGGATAACTTGGTGGGGACAGCCCATTGAGCCACCCCGTTTTCATCATAACGCTGGGCGTAAAGGGTGGAGCTGATGCCAAAACTCAACACATGGAACACCACCACATAACCTGCTTCGGGCAATTCAAACAAATTGGCCGGAGCCGTATGGCTTGTCCCGCTCTCAATGGGTTGCGGATCGTTCCACAGGGTATTGCCCGCGGCATCATACCTTTGCATCAGGCCCTGTCCGGAAGCAAACCACGACACAATCGCCTCGCCGTTTGCCAATGGCAAAACGGTCACCAGGTAACCATCACTAAAAGTCACCCCATCGGCTCCCCATAATGGATTGCCGTTGATGTCCAGTTTAAAGACATGGCCTGAACCGTCGCCGGTGCCGGTCGCTCCGATATACAGATTATCATCCTTATCCACCGTCACGGACCATATCACCGTATAGGTGCTCATGGAAATATTACCACTGACGAGCATGCCGTCATCCCCCAGTTGTCTATTCCCTGAAGCATCCAATACCTGTAACCTCAATTCATAATTGACGGGAGCCGCCACAGTTTTCCAAAAAACCACGTAGGTCTGTCCGTCGGAGGTTCCGATGGATTTCATGTCGCCACCTTCGGAGGTCGCAACAAGCGTATTTACCGCCGTTTCAGTGGTCCATTGGCCGTGTGCAGTAAGGGCCATGAAAATTGCGAGGAAAAAAATTATGCTTTTCATATTTCAGGTAGTTAAGCGCAGGAAAAATCAGGAGGCTCCTTGCGGGTGAATTTCTCCATTAAAACCTTGTGGGAATACACAACTTGAACCAAGCCAGGATAATTTGCTATTCTACTAATTTCACATTCACCGCATTGGCCCCCTTGGGGCCCATTTCAATTTCGAAAGTCACTTTGTCATTTTCCCGAATGGATTCAGCGGTGTTGTTCATGTGTACAAAAAGACTATCTTTTGTTTCCTCATCTATGATAAAGCCATAGCCTTTTTCGTCGTTGAAGAATTTCACCTGTCCTTTGCGGATAACCGATCTGCTGGACTTATCCACTGGTGGAACCCCAAGGATGATGTCTTCAGCTTTGATTTTTTTCTTTTTGGAAGGATCTGGCGGGGTGGCCGTAAGATTACCGTTTTCATCTACATAGGAGAGCATATCTTCAAATGCCACGGGCCCATTTTCATTTTTTTCAATTTTGCGCTGCTCCCGGCGCTCTAATTTCTCTTTTTTCTTTTTTATACGTTTTTTTTCTTTTTCTTTTTTACCGAAGGACTGCTGCGATTTCGCCATATATTTTTTTTAGATTAAAAAATTTTCTCTTAAAGATACGAATATAAAGTGGATAAATGGGTAATAATCTCTATCATTAGTGATCAACCCAACGAAAACACAACATATCGAAATTTATCCTCATTAACCCGAGTTGCGATAAATCGGCAAACCTGGCAATTTTTAATTTTAAAATACCTATTCTAAAAAAGATAATCACTGTAAATCACAAATTTGAAGATTGTAATTTGTAATTTGAACTTTTCACAAGTTGCCTCGCAATCTGGGTTAATTAGTCTCGAACCTTGTTTTTTTTATTCAACTGCTATGAAGGAACCCAGAAAAACATGGATTAAACATGTTGCTGCATCCGAATGGGAATTGTAAAATCCCTATTACCATCCCGAAACCGATTCATTAACTGATTTCAGCTATCCGCAATTACCTTTGAGGTCTAAGCGCCTACTTTAGCCATTTCAACATCTCCGTCCCCGCCAGCAAAAAGGCTCCTACGCCATACACTTCCGTCATATCCGCCGTAACCAACTTAGGATCCTGGCCAATGGGTTGCACCCAGCCTAATTTTCCATCCGCAAAAACACAACTGACCAGGGCCTGCCATGCTTTGGTTACGATGGTAGTATATTTGACTTTGTCAAGTAAGCCGGCATTTACTCCATAGGTGAGTGCATAACAAAAAAATGAACTTGAACTGGTCTCCGGATTTGGATAACTTTCGTGGTCGAGCATACTGGCGTGCCAGAAGCCTGTTTCATCCTGGCGGGCAGCTATTTTTTCGGCCATTTCTCTAAAAAGCTGTTCGTAAAAAAGGCCGGTACTTGCTGTCTTGGGGCAAATCTTTCAGGATGGAAACCAGGCCTCCCATCACCCAGCCATTGCCGCGACCCCAGAATACTTTTTGGCCGTTGGCTTCCCGTATTTTTTCAGGAAAATAGCGGCGGTCCCGGTAGAATAAATGTTCCTCCTTATCGTATAAAAAATCATGCGTAGCCTTGAATTCTTTATCCATAAAGGCCACATACTTTTCATTGCCCGTGATGTTTGCCATTTTCACATAAACGGGCGGGGCCATAAACAGGGCGTCACACCACGACCAGCGTTCCAGCGTTTGAGCATCCCCGTAATCAAGGTAGAGCGTTCCTTTTGACGGGTTTGCCATCACATAATCCAGCCTCGCCCGGGTGGGACCAGGAATGCGGTAGCTGTTTTTATTCTTTTGCTTTTGCTGGTACATTTCCAAATACATCTGGCTCAAAACAGAACACAGATCCAACTGATTTTACCGATAAAAACGGATTGTGTAATTTACGTTTCAATCAACCGTCTCTATACAGCCTTCTAAGACCGCCTCTACAGGTCTTTTATTTTTGGGCCGGGCGACTTAAGGCCATCAGCTTTGCTATTCTTTTATGCTTAGCACTGCTCTAAACATCTGTATCACATGCATCGCCCATACAGTTTGGTTTTTCTTTGGGTGGTTTTATCAGCTTTAAATAAACGGACAGATGGTAAAGCTTGCACCCCATACATATTCCAAAGGCGGTCTCAAGGAATAGCAGACCAATACAGGTTAAGCACAACAGACACACCGGATCAAAATAGGATTCATCCGACAGCAAAAACAGGGACAAAATAAAAATGGTGGTGGATAAGACCAACCCAAGGCTCCAGGCAAACTTTTTTTGGATAGCTCCGATGGGGAGAGGACTTTGATTTTTTACCATTACCCATGAAATAAACATGGTCGGGGAAAATTTAGGGTTAATAAAAATTCCGATAAGAAAATTTAGTGCCAGAAACCCGGAAATGTAGGGTACTACAATATAGTTTTTAAGGATAAACCCATTGATAGAGGCTATGACGGCCAGGAACAGCAATATGCCAGCACTTCCGCGGACGATTCGTTCATCAAGCACCTTGTATGCCCTTCCTTCGATATATTCTCCAAAACTGATCAATGACATGTTTGTGTTTTATTTTTTGTTTGAGCGGGCAAAGGTACACATTGTAGGGAATGGTTACGCTAAAACAAATGACAATACAGGGCTTTTTTATCAAAAACAAAACCCTTAATGACAATACGAACTTCTGGGACCTCTACGGTCAGATTCCCTTAAAAACTATAACAGCAAATAATGAATTTATCCTATTTTACCATTGAATCCATTGACAGACAATATTGAAGTGGTTTATAGCTTCGAATTAAACGGAAATTTTCATGACTAAATCTAAACAGATCGGATTTTGGACCGGCATCCTTATTCTATTATTTTGCGTTTTAGTCCCGCCACCGGACGGGATGAAACCGGAAGCCCTAAAAGCTTTGGGCGTAGCCTTGTTGATGGCCATTTGGTGGGTGACCGAATGTATTCCCATCTATGCCACCGCTTTTGTCCCCATTGCCTTATTTCCGTTATTGGGCATTCTCGACGCCGGCACCACCACCGAAAATTATGGTCACAACTATGTTTTAATGCTGCTGGGCGGCTTCTTTTTGGCAAAATCCATTGAACTCAGCGGCCTTCACAAAAGAGTAGCCCTTTACATCATCAGCAAACTGGGGACGAGCCGGAAAAGAATTATGCTGAGTTTTATGATCGCAACGGCTTTTCTTTCCTTTTGGATTGCCAATGTGGCCGTGGTATTGCTGATGCTGCCCATTGCCCTGGCCATCGTTGATAAAGAAGAAGAAAACGAGGAGCGAAACCCCAAATTTGGCCTGGCTTTAATGCTGGCTATTGCCTATGCTGCGAGTATCGGGGGGACGGGAAGTCTGATTGGGACGCCGCCCAACATGGTATTTGCCGGCGTATTTGCCAAATCCTTCCCTGAATTGCCGGAGATAGACTTTTTGGAATGGATGAAACTGGGTACGCCCATTGTGCTCATTATACTGCCGATAACCTGGGTATATCTTACCAAATATTTTAAAATAAGCGGCCATTTTGCCGGCAGCCAGGAGATCATCCGTCAGGAGATCATGGCCATCGGCAAGCTAACGACCATGGAAAAAAGGGTATTCGCCATTTTTATGTTTACCGCATTGGGATGGATCTTCCGAAGAGATATAGTATTGGAAAATTTTGTGTTCCCCGGCTGGTCCTCCCTTTTGGGCCTTAAAGATTATGTGCACGATTCTACGGTCGCCATCCTGTCCGCCTTATTATTGTTTTCCATCCCTTCCGGCAAGAGCAAGCCCAAATCGGCCCCGAATAAACTGCTTAACTGGGAACATGCTTCACAGGTGCCCTGGGGCGTTGTCATGATCGTCGGGGGAGGTTATGCCATCGCCGATTCTTTTAAGCAGACCGGACTGGCCGTCTTTTTGGGTTCCAAAATGAGCTTTATCAGCACCTATCCCATGTTCCTGGTTTTGGTGATCGTGATCTTCATCATGATTTTCATCACCGAAATCAACAGCAATACCGCTACAGCAAATATTTTCCTGCCCGTGCTGGCCGCCATGGCCATCGCCGGTCAGATGAACCCCTTATTGCTCATGATCCCCGCAACATTTGCCTGTTCATTTTCCTTTATGCTGCCTTCGGGCACAGGCACCAATGCGGTTATATTTGGAAGCAATCGCGTTACGATTCCGGAAATGGCAAAGTGTGGTTTGGGTCTCAATTTTTTATGCATCATGCTTTTGACCATGCTGATGTACATGTATGTGCTGCCGGTGTTGTCGATTTGAAGAGTGCGGGTAACGTAATACCTCATAGATATGAAGGGATTGGAGAGTGAATAACCAGGAAGACTTTTTAACCATTAAATCCTTCCCGGTTACTCGACAAAATCCAAACTCCCCTGATATTTTAGCGTTTTTCTTTCAATGTTTGTGGTGGTAATAAATTCACATCTGCCATGAATAAATTTCCTTATTCAATAACTATGGCTCTTAATATTTCCACCCCATTCTTATGTCCTATTTGAACAAAATAAATTCCAACCTCCCGGATCGTAATGGATTTTTCTAAACTGTCAATATTCTGATAAAAATCTGATTGGATTTTCTTCCCATTAACATCATAGATTTCCAATAAAACGTCTCCTTTATCAATCAATTCTACATAGATGTCAAATTGACCATCGTTTATTGTTGGGCGCAAAGAAGCATTAATCAGTCCAAATGGTTGCTTTAAACAGTCAACTATCCCAACAGATTTAACCATCGAAAAATTAGGGCAACTACCGCTCAAAATCTCCAGTTGAATATCAAAAAGACCGGAAGTATGGTAAACATAAACAGGATCTCGTTCGGTACTGGTGTCACCATTACCAAAATCCCAGAAGAAAGTAGCGGTAGTATCGATATCAATATTGGTATAATCAATAAACCTTAGGCTATCTCCAAGACAGGCCATATTTCCAACCAAAAAATTACTTTCAATTAACTGTCCCTGGACAGTAGAAACAATAGTTTCAGCAGTAGCCGTACATCCATTCTCCCCTGTTATGGTAACCAAATAGGTACCGCCCAGTACCTGGTTACTAGAAACAAAAACGTCTGAAGTTGACGCTGTAAATCCATCCGGTCCGGTCCATGACCATTCGATGGCATTTCCACCCACTTCATGAAGTTCCAGGTCTTCGTCGGTACAAACAGGGGAAGAAGAAATGATCTCAACTAAAGGAAGATCATTTATGGCAATGTCAATCTGATCTGAATTTACACACCCATTAATATCCGTAATATTTACCTGATATACACCTTGCTGAAGTTCAGAAACCATCGATATATTAATATTCCCGCTACTGGCAGAGAAACTATCGGGCCCGGACCAACTCCAGGAAACCGCATCACCGGCATCCTCTGTCAAGTCTATCGTCCCTTGTTCACAAACTTCCTCAGATCCCGTAATATTGATCTCAGGTATTGTATTAACTACAACATCTACGGAACCAACATAAGTACAACCGGATGTTTCCGTAATAGTGACGAAATAAATTCCGCTCGCGGCTGTGGTTACCTGAGAGATCGTTGGATTCTGAATCGTTGAGGTAAAGTCATCTGGTCCTTCCCATTGCCATTGTGTGGCCGTGTTTGTATTGAATAATTCTAATTCATCTCCTACGCAAACAGGGTCATTGTAACTTACCATTACATTGCCCATATCCTGGGTAATCACAATCGTTTCAATAGCCGTACAGCCATTTTGGCTATCGGAAATGGTTACGGAGTAATTACCGGGTGCTGTCACTTCCAGGGATGGATTTGTACTGCCACCTGTCCACTCATAAGACAAAACACCTTGCCCCGTAGAGTTGCCTGCATTTATGGTCAACATTTCCGTATCACAATCCAGCTGGGTACCCAAAGGTGTTTCAATTACCACCACGGGAGCCATAAAATCTTCCGTTAAGGTGACCATGTCTACTGCTGTACATCCATTTTGGGCATCTGTCACCGTGACGAAATAATCCCCGGCAGAAGTAACTTCAAGGGTAGCATTCGTACCTCCTCCTGTCCACTCATAGGATAAAACTCCCTGGCCGCTTGAAGGGCCTGCATCTAGCGTAATCGTTGGATTATTACAATCCAATAATGTGATAGCTGGTGGCGTAATTACCGCATTGGGAGCCAATAGGTCCTGGGTAATACTAACGAAAGTCACAGACTGACAACCATTGGCTCCATCTGACACAGTTACAAAGTAATCACCGACCATGGTTACGTCAAGAGTAGCATTGGTGCTGCCGCCGGTCCACTCATATGTCAAAGCACCCTGGCCCATCGATCCGGATGCATCCAGAGCAATACTGGCTACATTACAATCCAACTGAGTCGTTGGTACATCAATTGACGCTGAGGGTGTTGTATAATTTTCTGTGATGGTAATAGAACTGGATGAAGAACATCCATTCGCTGCGTCTGTAAGGGTTACAAAATATTCTCCCGCTGCCGTCACCTCCAGCGTTGACCCGGTACTGCCGCCCGTCCACTCATAAGTCAGCATACCTTGTCCTGTCGAACCGGAAGCGTCCACGACAATACTGCCTGTATCACAATCCAGTTGTGTTGTTGGCGTGAACCATATTATTGATGGTGAAGTATAATTTTCGGTAATATTAATCGATGTGGCCGAAGTACATCCGTTTTGTGAATCCGTCACGGTAACCGAATAAACGCCTCCCATAGTCACTTCCAAAGCCGCATTGGTGCTGCCGCCCGTCCATTCATAAGTCAGCGGATTTACGCCAGTAGAACCGGAAGCATCAAGGATTATGGCTAAAACGTTACAGTCCAGCTCCATAATAGGTGTATCTATCATCGCCACTGGTACATCACTGTCCTGAGTAATGGTAATCATGTTTACAGCCGTACAGCCGTTTGCACTATCTGTCACGGTCACGGAGTAATCACCGGCTAATGCCACTACAAGTGTTGCCCCTGTGCTACCGCCCGTCCATTCATAACTCAAAGTGCCCTGTCCCATTGATCCGGATGCATCGAGGATAATACTGCCTGTCGTACAATCAAGCTGGGTTGCAGGCGCATCAATTACTGCTGTAGGGGCAATATAATTTTCTGTGATCGTTATGCTCGCTTCAGCCGTACAACCGTTGGTGCTGTCTGTGATCGTTACGCCATAATCGCCGGCTACAGTCACTTCAAGGGTGGAACCAGTGCTGCCGCCTGTCCATTCGTAGGTTAAAGTACCTTGTCCTGTTGATCCCGAAGCATCTAAAATGATGCTGCCCGTATCACAATCCAATTGGGTTTCAGGTGCATCAATTACAGCAGTTGGAACATTTCCATCTTGTGTAATTGTCACTGATGCTACAGCACTACAGCCGTTGACTGGATCTGTCACTGTTACTGAATAATCACCAGCCGTCGTCACTACAAGCGTTGAATCCGTGCTGCCGCCGGTCCATTCATAACTCAGGTCTCCTTGTCCAAAGGAAATAGCCGCATTCAACTCTATACTGGTTACCTCACAAGTCAATTCGGTAGCCGGGGCATCAATCAAAGCCGTTGGATTGGTAAAATTATCGGTGATGGTGATAGTCGCCACCGAAGTACACTGATTTGCAGCATCTGTGATCGTGATTGAATAATCCCCCGCTGAAGTTACCTCGAGGGTAGGATCGGTGCTGCCGCCTGTCCAATCATAAAACAAGATTCCCTGCCCCGTTGAGCCAGTGGCATCAAGCGTAATACTTGAAACATTACAATCCAACTGAGTCGTTGGCGCATCTATGACTGCGGTTGGTTCAGTGAAGTTCTCTGTAATCGTAACACTTTCCACAGCAGTACAGCCATTGGCAGCGTCGGTAATTGTAACAGCATATTCTCCAACCTCTGATATTACGATAAAATTATTGGTACTACCATCGGTCCATCCATAACTTAAGGTTCCCTGTCCGGCAGAGCCTATCGCATCAAGTGTAATTATGCCATTAAAACAGTCCAATACAGTAGCTGAGGTACTCAGGTCTGCCACGGGTGCCGTATAGTTTTCGGTAATCGTAATAGAACTCGATGAAGTACACCCATTGGCTGCATCTGTAATAGTTACAAAATATTCGCCCGCGGCGGTTACATCCAATGTAGCCCCTGTACTGCCACCCGTCCATTCATAACCTAAGACTCCCTGACCCGTCGAACCGGAAGCGTCAAGCGTTATACTTCCTGTTACACAGTCCAATTGGGTCGTTGGCGCAAACCATATTATCGATGGAGAAGTATAGTTTTCGGTAATCGTTATGGTTGCCGAAGATGTACAGCCATTCTGAGTATCTGTAACGGTTACTGTATAATCTCCCGCCATGGTTACTTCCAATGTTGCATTGGAGCTTCCCCCTGTCCATTCATAAGTCAAAGCATTTTGACCGGTGGATCCGGAAGCATCGAGGATAATGCTTGCCACATTACAATCCAACTGGGTCGTTGGGGCATCAATTGATGCTGTGGGTACATTCTCATCCTGGGTGATCGTTATCGTAGCCACCGCAGAACAGCCGTTCTCCGAATCAGTTACCGTTACGGAGTAATCTCCGGCCACAGCCACTTGAAGGGTTGAACCTGTGCTGCCACCCGTCCATTCATACGTCAATGTGCCTTGTCCGGTAGAACCGGAAGCATCCAGTGTTATACTGCCCGTGGTACAATCCAATTGTGTCATTGGTGCATCAATCGCTGCGGTTGGTTCTATATAATTTTCAGTGATCGTAATATTTGCTTGAGCCGTACAGCCGTTGGCATCATCGGTAATCGTCACGCCATAATTGCCACCTGCCGTCACTTCAAGGGTCGAACCGGTGCTGCCACCTGTCCATTCATAAGTCAAAGTGCCTTGTCCGGTTGAGCCGGAAGCATCCAGAGTAATACTGCCGGTATTGCAATCCAATTGAGTTTCCGGTGCATCTATAGCTGCTGTAGGCACATTCTCATCCTGAGTAATGGTTTGGGTTGCAAAAGCACTACAGCCGTTGACCAAATCCGTAACCGTTACTGAATAATTCCCTGCAGTTGTCACAACAAGCGTGGAATCCGTGCTTCCACCTGTCCATTCATAGCCCAGGTCTCCCTGTCCAAAAGAAACAGCAGCATTCAATTCAATACTCGTTATTTCACAATTCAATTCTGTTGCCGGAGCATCAATCAAAGCCGTTGGATTGGTAAAATTCTCGGTGATGGTGATAGTCGCCACCGAAGTACACTGATTTGCAGCATCTGTGATCGTGACGGAATAATCCCCCGCTGAAGTTACTTCGAGGGTAGGATCGGTGCTACCGCCAGTCCAATCATAATACAAGGTTCCCTGCCCCGTTGAGCCAGTGGCATCAAGCGTAATACTTGAAACATTACAATCCAACTGAGTCGTTGGCGCATCAATGACTGCGGTTGGTTCAGTGAAGTTCTCTGTAATCGTAACACTTTCCACAGCAGTACAACCATTGGCAGCGTCGGTAATTGTAACAGCATATTCTCCAACCTCTGATATTACGATAAAATTATTGGTACTACCATCGGTCCATTCATAACTTAAGCTTCCCTGTCCGGCAGAGCCTATCGCATCAAGCGTAATTATGCCATTAAAACAGTCCAATACAGTAGCTGAGGTACTCAGGTCTGCCACGGGTGCAGTATAGTTTTCGGTAATCGTAATAGAACTGGATGAAGTACAGCCATTGGCTGCATCTGTAATAGTTACAAAATATTCGCCCGCGGCGGGTACATCCAATGTAGCCCCTGTACTGCCACCCGTCCATTCATAACTCAAGGTACCCTGACCGGTAGAACCGGAAGCGTCAAGCGTTATACTTCCTGTTACACAGTCCAATTGGGTCGTTGGCGCAAACCATATTATCGATGGAGAAGTATAGTTTTCGGTAATCGTTATGGTTGCCGAAGATGTACAGCCATTCTGAGTATCTGTAACGGTTACTGTATAATCTCCCGCCATGGTTACTTCCAATGTTGCATTGGAGCTTCCCCCTGTCCATTCATAAGTCAAAGTATTTTGACCGGTGGATCCGGAAGCATCGAGGATAATGCTTGCCACATTACAATCCAACTGGGTCGTTGGGGCATCAATTGATGCTGTGGGTACATTTTCATCCTGGGTGATTGTTATCATGGCTACAGACGTACAGCCGTTGGCTGCATCGGTCACCGTGACAGAGTAATTCCCTGCAGCCGATACGGCAAGTGTAGCACCTGTACTACCGCCGGTCCATTCATAACTCAACGTTCCCTGACCGGTGGAAACAGATGCATCTAAAGTCAAACTACCCGTGGAGCAATCCAATTGGGTACTGGGTGCATCAATAGCTGCCGTCGGAGCTGTGAAATTTTGGGTGATCGTTATGTTTTGTTCGGCTGTACAACCATTACTGGCATCCGTCACAGTTACCGAATAGGTGCCTGCTGTTGACACTACCAACATATCTGATGTGCTACCGCCACTCATCACCTCGTTTATTTCAGAACCAGAAAGAGCCGTATTGAAAATCCGAACATCATCGATCTGACCATCAAAGTAGGAGTCTCCTACAAATTGACTGCGGCCGAAGTAGTTCAACATGGGGGCAATGTCAGAAGGATCAACGGTTATAGTCTCAGAATCGACAACAGAACCATTGACATATAAGGTACCTGTATCACCATCCAAAACAACAGCAACATGGGTCCATTCATTGACAGGAAGTGCGGCCGTTTCCAGGCGCTGTTCTCCACCTGGCCCGGATGTGGTGATAGCAAAACGGAAGTTGTTAGGAAACCCATTGGGGGTAAGGACCATGTATTGAGTGGTATTATTGCCAAAGTCAAAAATACGCTCCCAGATAGTTGATGCTGGGCCATCCCAGTTAACCCAGGCAGCAAAGGTGAAGTCGTTGTAAGTATCGAACATGCCTGAAGGCAAGGTCACATGCTGGTTATTACCATCCAGATCAATGGCCTGCCCAACCGGACCAGCCGTATAGGTGGGTCCGTTCTGCGGGGTTCCGTTGTTTGCTCCGGCACTATCGTCTGTATTGTTTTCGAATTCATAGTGGGCATCAGGCGTTGGACCGCCGCCGCCAGTGTTCCAAAGGAAACTCAGTGCCCCCGGGCCTGTGGAGCCTGAAGCGTCTAAAGTAATGGTTCCATTATTACAATCCAACTGGGTAGTTGCTGAGGTAATATTCGGAGTTGGCTGGGTAAAGTTCTCTGAAATGGTAATGGAAGCTTCTGCGGAACAACCATTGAACAAGTCTGTGAGCGTTACACTGTATGTGCCAGCCATGGTAACCGTAAGGGTCAAGGTCGTATCTCCTGTCGACCATACATATTCACCCAACCCCGGGGGCGTTTGGAGCCAACCAACTGCTTCCAGCAAAATATCCGGCGTATCACAATCTATTTGAGTATCCGAAGCAGTGATCAAAGGATCCGGAGAAGATATGCTCTCCGTAATCGTAATGTTTTCTATTGCTGTGCAGCCATTGGCCGAATCCGTAATGGTCACTGAATAATCACCTTCTGAGGTGACTTCAAGGGTTGAACCGGTGCTCCCACCTGTCCATTGGTAAGTCAAAGTACCTTGGCCCGTAGAACCAGCAGCATCGAGGGTGATACTACCATTGGCGCAATCCAGTTGAGTCGTCGGTGCGTCTATCATTGGAACCGGTTCGGTAAAATTCTCTGTGATCGTGACGGATTCAACGGAACTACAGCCATTGGCTGAATCCGTCACGGTAACGGAATAATCCCCAGCGGCTGTTACTTCCAGCGTTGAACTCATGCTCCCGCCTGTCCACTCAAAAGACAGTGTTCCCTGCCCGATGGACCCGGAAGCGCTTAGGATGACACTTGGCGTTTCACAGTCTAGGTGATCGGTTGGCAAGGCGAAAAGTATCGCCGGAGCAGAGGTATTTTCCGTGATCGTAATGGTCTCCACGGCAGTACAACCATTGGCCGAATCCGTAATCGTTACCGAATAATCTCCGGCAGCAGTAACTTCAAGCGAAGGGCCCGCACTGCCGCCTGTCCAGGCATAACTGAGTGTTCCTTGTCCTGAAGAACCTGAGGCATCCAGTGTTATGCCCCCCGTAATACAATCCAGTTGGGTCACCGGAGTATCAATTACCGCAGTAGGTTCCGTAATATTTTCCGTTATCGTAACGGATGCTGTTGCATCACAACCGTTACCGGTAGAAACAGTAACCGTATAGGTTCCTGGTGAAGTAACTTCCAGGAAAGGAGTGGTCCCTCCTCCCGTCCATTCAAACGACAGACCACTTTGTCCGGTAGAACCTGTGGCATCGAGCGTTATACTTCCCACATTACAATCGAGTACAGTTCCCGGGTTACTTATAGAAGCCGTTGGAGAAGCAAAATCTTCAAAAATATCAATACTGTTGCTCGAACTACAACCGTTAGCCAAATCGGTAACAGTCACAGCATAGGTGCCTTGTGATATCGCCGTAAAGGTAGGATTCGTACTGCCATCCTGCCAAAAATAAGTCAAAGCACCCTGGCCGCTAGAACCGGATGCATCAAGCAGGATACTACCAACATTACAATTCAAGGTCAACGTTGGTGCATCAATTGAGGCCGTTGGTTCCGTATAATTTTCTGTTATGGTGATGCTGGTGACTGAGCTGCAACCATTGAAATCATCCGTCACCGTAACGACATAATCACCGGCTGTAGTTACCTCAAGGGTTGAAGCAGTACTTCCACCTGTCCATTCAAAAGATAACGTGCCCTGACCGGATGATAAAGAAGCATCGAGAATGGTACTTGGTGTATTACAATCCAGATGATCCGTTGGCGTAAAGAACACTATTGCCGGTGACAGCATATTTTGAGTGATCGTGATCGTTGTTGAAGAAGAACACTGATTTACGGCATCCGTAACGGTTACCGAATAATCCCCCGCTGCCGTTACTTCAAGGGTCGGGTCGGTACTTCCACCTGTCCAATCGTAGAACAATGTTCCCTGTCCGGCAGAAGCAGAGGCATCCAGGGTAATGCTGCCCTGGTTGCAATCCAGTTGTGTTGTGGGTGAATTGATTACGGCCGTTGGTTCGGTAAAGTTCTCGGTAACGGTTTCACTTGCCGTGGAACTACAGCCATTGGCGGAATCCGTAACGGTTACCGAATAAACGCCCGCTGCGGAAACGGTCAGAAAACTTTCGGTACTTCCATCCGACCATTCATAAGTCAATGCGCCCTGTCCGGTGGAGCCGATAGCATCCAGGGTGACCAGGCCATTGAAACAATCAAGGACCGTTGTCGTAGCACTGATGTTTGCGACAGGATCGGTATAATTTTCGGTGATGGTGATGGATTCAACGGAAGAACAACCATTCGCTGCATCTGTCACTGTCACAAAATATTCTCCGACACCAGTAACTTCTAAAGTCGTGCCGGTGCTGCCTCCTGTCCATTCATAACTCAGTGCTCCCTGTCCGGTAGAGCCAGAAGCATCAAGGGTAATATTGGCCACATTACAATCGAGCACCGTTGAAGAAGGACTGATGTCAGCAACGGGTGCTGTGGTATTTTCTGTGATGGTAATAAAATCAAGATCCGTAGCTCCTGTGACGAGATCGCTCAACTGCAGCTGGTAAGTTCCGGGGGTATTGACCACCAAAACAGGATCGGTGCCTACTGTAGCAAAAGATTCATCGGACCATATATATTCCAGCGGATGATCACCCGTACTTGTTGAAGCGTCGAGCGTCACTTCTGTTGTATTACAATCCAGAACAGTTCCCTGGGGAGTCAGGATGACGATATCGGGATCCATGGGTATAAAGGGCAGGCAGAAGCTGGTGGATTCTTCTGTTATAAAGTTAACCTCTGCCGCGATGACATCTCCATCTCCATCGGTTACACTATAGGTTGCATCTCCCAGAAGCCCATCACCATAAGCATCAATAATGGTGAAATCATAACAACCGTCCGGAATACAAAGCGGTATTTCCAAAGTACTACCATCCGGTTCATCGGGGTAGATACCACCAGAAGCTATTAATACATCAAAAGTATCTCTGATCTCCCAACTGATATCTTCGGGGAAATCATCAAACGTTATGGAAACCATCACCTGATTATCCGTAGTGCCGCTTTCGGTTATGGTAATTGAGGTTACGTCCGTACACTGGTTCTCCCCATCAGTCACCGTAACAAAATAGTCTCCGGGAGATGTGACTTCAAGGGTTGGGCCACTGCTGCCACCTGTCCAGTCATAAAACAAGGTTCCTTGGCCCGTTGATCCGGAAGCGTCCAGGGTAATTGAGGATACATTACAATCCAACTGGGTGGATGGTGCATCGATGACGGCAGTCGGAAGTGTTGAATTCTCTAATATGGTCACACTGTCAACGGCACTACATCCGTTCACTCCATCGGTAACGGTAACATAATAATCTCCCGGCTCCGAAACAAAAATTGAGCTATTTGTACTGCCTCCTGTCCATTCAAAAGTTAATGTTCCCTGTCCTGTTGATCCACCAGCATCCAGGGTTGAAAAAGCACTAAAACAATCCAGCACAGGTGATGATACACTGAGATCCACTGTGGGAGGGGTAGTATTTTCGGTAACCGTTACGGAGCTTTCTATGGTACAGCCATTGCCGAGATCTGTCATGGTAACTGAATACACCCCTGGTGAGGTAACAGAATGCCCCCCACCTTCAATCCCGTCACTCCAAACAAAGGACACTCCCTGATCAGTGCCTCCACCACCGATTACCCATAAACCTGCAAATCCTAAAGTGCAAGTAATTTCCGCAGGCTCTACCCCCGGTACAATCCAAAGTGTAGAAGTAGTATTGTTCTCTGTAATTTGAATGGAGGAAGTATCTGTGGCCAGGTTTCCTGTGTCCGCCACAATCAAAAAATATGTTCCGGAATCCGAGACCATCAGCGATGGATCTGTTCCTAATGTAGAAATGCCATCTGTCCATTCATAAGTCAAAGCATTTTCTCCGTTTGAACCAGAAGCATCCAGGGTGATTTCCGGGAAAAAACAATTAATTTCAGTGCCTTGCAGTGGGTTGATTATTGCTGTAGGAGAGTTATTAAAACAGAAATTAGAGATCTCCAAGCTGTCAAATTGAGCTCCTTGAGCCAAAGTATCTCCAGCTATGTTGGTGACGGTATAAGCCCCTTGACCTATATTGGAACAACAAATACCATTGTCCCCGGCATCAAAAATGGTAAACTCATAACAATCATTCTCCAAACAAAGTGGAATAACCAGAGTAGAACCATAAGTTTCTCCTATGTAGGGCCCACCCTGCATGAAAAACCCATTATCACCGATCAACTGCCAGGAAGTTTCCTGTGGTTGTGTATCAAATTCAATATTGATAAAGATATCCCCCGCCACCACAACTTCCACGCTATCTATGTCCGTTGCCATAGTTACCTCATCCGTCACCTGGAGGAAATAAGTTCCCTCACTTGAAACGGTAGCTGTCGCACCCGTGCTAATGATTGTTCCTACTTCATCTTCCCATTGATATTGTAAGGCATTTTCTCCTACTGAAGCAGATCCGTCCAATAAAAGCGCACTGCCATAACAATTCAAACCATTACCTTGCGGGGAGGCAATGATGGCCGTTGGCAATGCATTTATTTCACAAAAAGAAATCGTCTCAGAGGTAGTGAATGAAGCTCCCTGGGCCAAAGTATCACCCGCTGCATTTGTTAGCAGGTATTCACCAGCACCAAAATCACAACATATGCCATCACCCCAGGCATCAATAATGGTGAACTCATAACAATCATCGTCAAGACATAAAGGGATGTCCAGGGTAGATTGATCCGGAACATTGGGATATGGCCCGCCAGAAGCTACTGTTTCTCCTGCAATATTTTTGATCACCCAGGATGTTTCCTCCGGGTAAGCATCAACGGTTAATTTCAAATTGAACCTATTCTGATCACAATCATTGTATTGCACAACAGAGGTACCAAATCCATTTCCAAAATCTTCAAAAGCCACGTTAATTAATCCATTGTATACATCAATACTGGCAAAGCTCGCATTTCCGTCCGAAAATCCAGGTTGGCCAATAGTCTCCCAGGAACTTCCGTTGTACTTTTGCACGGTAAGCTTACCATCATTATCCCCATCACTGTAGGCAAAATATAGTTGTCCGCCAGCTACATCTAAACCATGCCAACCCACTGATTGGCCAGGAAACATGACATTTCCGACAGAAACCCAGTCCGCCCCGTTAAACGTCAATATCAGGGTTTCTACAGCGTTTGAAAAATACCCTACGGCCACATAAAGCGACCCATTGTCTCCAATGGCCAGACTCAAATCGGCATTTATACTATTACCGGGTAAAATTTGGAAATCCGGAGCCCCAACATTTATCCAGCTAACGCCGTCGTAAGTCATTATATTGACGCCATTGGTATTGTTATCTACAAATGCGACATAGGGTGCACCATTATGGAACTCCAACCGAAGGTCTCCGGCCGGGCCGGAGGAGAAACCGGCTGTTCCTAAAGTAATCCAGTTGGCACCATCAAAACCTTTTAGGGTAGCCTTTTCTACCTGGTCATCATCCGGATACACCAAATAGAGGAAATTGTTATCAATGGCTATATCCAGTTCAAGGGTTGAATTGGTCGAGGGAAAAAGCCCCCCATTCCCTGTCAGTACCCAGTTGGTACCATCAAACTGCATCACTTTGACAACAGGCCCTTCAAAAAAGGCAACAAAAGGCACATCGTTATCATTGAATACAATCTTTGGTCTTTCGGCATAGGCACCATTAAAGGCTTCTACGCCTAACGTATTCCATGAAGTTCCATCAAATTTTTTAACGGTTATACCAACGTTAGTAACATCACTGTAAACCACGTAAGGTTCTCCAACACTGTTGACCTGAACATCCTGCCAATAAGCCGATCCTGAGGAAATATTGGGCATACCCAGATAATTCCAGTTCTGCGCGGACACGGAACCCAATAAACAAAACATCGACCCAGCCAATGCCAGTGCAAAGGTTTTATAAAAAGTATAAACTTTAGTCATAACAGATTTTTTTTCAATAGGCAATGGCCATGGCCTGCCGTGGGTTTATGGTTTAGTTCTATTGATTTTATTCTTTATTTCACCAGTATTGATTTTATCTCGCTTAGGTCGCCTACCCAGCCGTTGTCGAAGCGGATGCGGACGGCGTAGTTGTAGAGAACGTTGGCTTGAATATCTGAATCACTGAAATCAGTTATCTCAGAGGATAGTGTTTTGAAATATCTCAATGGACCTCCCCCCGATGATCTTTGAATTTCTATTTTGTATTCATAGGAATCTAATGCTTCATTTATCTGAACGTTCCATGTTAAATGAGCTTCTTGATTAATTGTTTTTACACTTAAAATTTCGATCAGCGCCATTTCATTATTAAATGGCCAGTCCAGTGTCAGGATTTTTGAATTATCTGAAATATTACCACTATTATCTATTGCCTGCAAATAATAGGAGTATGTTTGGCCAATTTCCAAAGAATCAACATCCAAATAACTCTCCACAAAAGGCAGTAAGCTATCAATTTGAATCCATTCGATTTCATCCACACTCCTCCAAAGGGTTTGAAATGCAACATCTGAACTAGGACTTTTTTTCCAATTAAGCGATAAATTAGTTGATGAATTATTTCCATAAAACTCGTAAGGCGGAATTGGAGGATTGTAATCCAGCCTTTGGACTTCTACTATATCGGTGATTCTACCTTTATTATAAGAACGATCCTGCGCACGCACACAATAGTATATTTTCTTAGTCAATGTTTCTGTGTCCAAATAATAGGTGTAGGAATTGTCAGTCAATATATCAACATTTACCGGAGTCATTTCATCTTCGGGATCATTACTCCAATAAAGCCAGTATCCCATAACATCGGAGGAAGTGCTATGCTCCCATGCAATAGTCACATAACTGTTAGAGTCCAGACTTGCGGCAATAACTTTCGGAGGTTCGGGAGCCGTTAGGTCAGGAACAACGACTAGTGTTGGCAGACTTTCACTTACATTTCCATTGGCATCATGGCTAGCTATTTTGAAATAAAATGCTCTATTGGTATCAATTCCTTTTATGGGGAAGCTGTAATTGACCGTTGTGGTGGCTAGTGGTTCACTAATAGCAGAAAACATCCCATCTTTTTCATCACTTAACAACACTTGATAATGACTGATATCCGAGTACTGCTCCTCGGAAATATCCCATTCTAAAATAATACGTTCTTCATTCCGTATATAATCGGTATAGGCTATATCTACTGGAAGCGGAGGCGTTTTGTCCACCGCTATTCCAGTAACTTCTGCCGGGGGGCTTTTATCACCGAAACTGTCGTATCCATAAAGTCTGTAATATGCCTTTTGATAATTCTCTACGCTATCGACAAAAGAGTATTCCAACAGCCTCATCCCATTCGTTTCCATAAATACCAGCGGAGCAGAAGTAATATTTTGATAGCTCTTACCGTCCATGGACTTTTCGATCATATAAGAAGAATATCGTTCCCTGTTTTCATTTATGGACCATGTCAATTTCACACTATTTTCCAATGACTCACTTTGTAATCGCTCAGGAGCTTTAAGTGCCTCAGCCCCTGGATAAATAGTAACCTTACCAGCATCCCATAAATCTTCAATCCCTTCCGTACCTATCAGGTAGATATAAGTACTATCTTTTTCTATGTTCTTATCTACATATCTGAAACCCAGAATATCCGCAGCCAGTGGAGATCTTTCTGCTGCAAAAAGGGCAAAACCTAAGTTGTTCTCAAATATTGAATTTTGTTCATAAAGTGACTTATCATTCGTTTTATGCTCGTTCATACCGTACAACAAACCAGCAGCAAGCATGGCCATGCTATCATGACTTATGGCTTCGGTTATTGCTTCCTCTGGCCATGGCTTAATTACCTCCACCGTTTCATAAGTCCTGCCATCAGTAGATCGGAGGATTGAAAAACCTTCTTCTTTGGCAGTCTCCCAAAGTTTTGCGTCATTGAGTCCCCAGCGAAGTACTATGCTATCTCCATAAGATTTACCGATAGCCTTGATAAATGACCGGGGACTCGGATTTGCTTTGGCATACATCTGAGAAAGGGAGAGGTCATTAGGGTGTTCAAATTCCAGAACTAAATCTTCAGGAGCGGTTTTATATTCAAAATACACATTGCTGATTTCTATACTTTGATAGGCACCTTCTCTTACACTATTCACCTCGTAGCGATACCGCTTTCCTTCTTCTACAAGTGTATCCAGGTACCCTAAACCTAAAGCGGAAGCAATTTCAAAGTAGTTCGACACTTCTTCCATAATATAGTTGTACTTCATTTCTTTTTCATCCAACAGATCATTGGGCGGGAACTGAAAAAGCGTGTCGTAGAGGAGGCCGCCTATTGGCTCCAGGATAGGGTGAGCACTTTGGTCTAATTGGGAAAACCAAAGGCTATCTTTTGGATTCGAATTGCTCAGTAAAGAAAGCTCATTCCCAGCAGTTCCATCTGCCGACAATTCAGTTCTCACAAGCGTATAACCATCCTCAAAGTTATCCATCCAAATTCCACTTGCGGTCGGAATCCAAATTATTTCAATACCCTTATCAACAGTTTTTGCTTCCAGGAAAAGGCTCTGCCCCTGTGAGTTTCCACTCAAAGCTCCTATCATAAAGAGAGCACCAAAAAAGCTCTTCATAATTTGCTTAGGAATCATATTCATAGATTTTTTTATTTTTCTGCTTGCAATAAAATTTCTTTGACTTGTCCAAATTCTTCCCGGGCGGTTCACTATTTTTGGATTTCTTTCAATAGCATCAGATAATTACTTTTATCCTCTTTTTCAAAATTTTCCTTGTCCTTCCAATGGAGGTTACTGCCGTCTTCCTTCAAATATTTACCGGCTGAGTTAGTGATATAATAACCTTCACCGCTTTTTATGAGCCATAAGTATAGTGGTTTATCAGATGGCTGCATGCCTGAATTTTCAATACCCAGGTAGCCCCTATTATTATCTGAACTTTCCAGACTGACCTGCCCGTCTGAATATTTCCTTACAATGAATGGTTCTGTTTTATCCTTATGATATTTCATATGATAAAACATATAAGAGTTCCCTGTATAAATAACCCCCCTGCTATCACTTTGCGAAACAAAATCTTTGGCCAGGTATATTCCGTACGTCTTACCATCCTCAAAGTCAAGCTGCGGCACAGCACTGGAAGGTTCATATTTCTTCCCACCTTCCGGATTTTTGAAATAAAATATATCCCGACCATCTAGATAATGAAATTCATCGTTGCTTCTCCACTCAAAAGTTTTTTTGGTCGGATCCAGGTTTAAATACTCACCATCTCCATTGTAAATACTGTATCCCTGACCCGTTGGCAAAAGCTTTATTCTTGCTGGCGTTTTGGATATTCTTACTTTTTTTTCGCCACCAGCAGTATAGAAATAAGATAAAAAACCCTGCAAATATTCAAACTTTGCATCCATATCCAGCTCCATATAGAAGGTATTATAGCCTGCATCCCGGAGAATGAACTTCCTGTAACCAGGTTCCGAAGTATTAGTTGCAACAACATTACTATTGCTTTGACTGTAAGTGTGAATTTGCCAATTTTCAGTATGGCCTAACTGATCAAGCTGTCCTTCTTCATACTGATAACCGTTGTAAAATTCATAGGTAGCATCTACGAGTAAACCTGAATCTTTTTTCTCAACTTTTTCCAAGGCAAACAGATACCTGCTATCCTCAATATCACTAGCCTTCTCTTTCCAGATAAGGTTTTCAGTCTTGTCATTGTAAAACAGGAACAGATCATTATAGTGACCAACAAATTCTTTTAATACAATATAATAGGCCCCAGAAGCATGCTCCCTAAACTCTACATTTGGGATATAATCACTTTCCGTAGATCGAAGCGAATTTGAAGAAAATTGATCTTTGCTAAGGAATATCCCAGTACCACCCTCAAATATTAAGGTATTCCCGCGGTAGTGTTTCTCCATCCTCCATCTAAATGCATCGACTTTTTTAGATTTTTCCACGCCGTAGGCATCCCCCTTCCGACCGACATACAGACCTTGATCGTACTCGTACATTGACCTCATGTTAAAGGTAGTTCCTCGCACCAATTCGATAGTTTCAACTGTTTCGATATCATCATATGACCCTGGCTCCTCAAAAATGAACAGATAGTTATCCATATCTGTATCCGCTGACTTTTCACTCCAAACCAAATATTCCTGATTGGGGTCATAGGTCAGGAAGAGCTTATCATTCTTTTGCTGTCTGATAAAATAAGCTCCAGACAAATGCCTTTCCAGTATTAATTCAGAATTTGGAACAATACCAAGTCTCAAGTCTGCAAATTGAGAACTTTCGGAATACAGATAAATGTCCTTTTCAGGAGAATAGAGATCGAATGAACCAGAACCAGACAATCCGGAAAGCTTCCATATGGCCGGTTCATTTCCATCGGATTGTTTAAACTTAGCCGTTGCACGAGGGCTGTTTCCTGAAGATATCATTACAATCCTTTCTTCATCGTAATCTTTTTTGGTCCTGATAGTATAAAGAACATCCCGTTTGAGCTCTACATCAAAAATAGATTCAGGTAATTTTTCGAAAATGAAAATAAACCGATCATCAAACAGTGCATGCTTTGAAACTGAAGAAGTACTGAACCATAAGAAAGCCTTCTCTTTGGAATTGTAGTACAAGTAATGACCGAAATTCTGGATATAATATCCTCCACCAGGAGCATCAGACAAGGTTATTTTTGAATAAGTGCTTGTGGCAACTACCTTTTGTTGAACACCTCCAAGCATAGCAGAATTTCTATTACTCTGTAGCACCTTTTCCTCTCCTGATATATCGTAATCTTCATCGTTAAGGTAAGTCCATGCTGTATTGGGATTCTCTCCGGTTTTAACTACTGCATCATAATCTCTCTGACCGTAATCATTGACTCCCCCTTCTATCAGGTCAAGGTATACCTTGTTGGAATTCTCTCTGTATTTTGAGGATAAGAAATAGAAATCACCACTCTCAGGGTTTTTACTATTAATATTAGAAACCTCTTTTGCTTTATGCAATTTGAACTTAAACCTGTAGTTGCTTTCCGTTGGGATCACTTCAGAACTCTTCCAACCAAGCCTGCCATCCTCTTTTATATAGGCAAATCCATCGAAACCATGAATTACAAATGTTTTAGGCTCTACTTCAATAAGCTCAACTTCATCTTTATCTAAAACATCTGATCCTGTACCTGGATTTAATTCATAAGCCTGTAAATCCATATTCTTCAGGAATCCTATAGTACCTTCAAATATAGGCACCATCCGACCATCACCCTTAGTCAGCTTCCAGGCGAATCCTGGCCTATTACTTCCAACCTCAATTTCTTTGGAAAGATCACCACCACTGACTTCAACATTACCTATGTACTTCGTATCCGAGCTGTTTTCCAATTGGATGCTATAGATTTCATCGAATTCTAATGCCGGCTTTGGTTTTTTCCTGTATTTTTCAAAAACAAATGACGTATGGTGATTTTCGGCTTCTTTCAATAATAAATTACCATCCTCTACTCTCATTATTTCAGAAGGCTCCCCAAATTTCCTACTTAGTTGGTATCCATCCATACATTGACTTAGCTTAAAATTCGTTCCATCAAATAAATATTGTAGCGTATGCTTATTGAATATTCTGAATGCATCTCCGGATGGCACTAAGACCCATTCGGCTATTTTTTTCTGAACCTCTCCTTGATTTATAGATACATTGGTGCTGCTTGATTCCCATTCGAGATATCCGAGATGCCTATTATCAACTGGCAGGTTTGACACTGCTTTGATCAAAAATGTATAGTTTTTATAATCATCTGGTGGTGATGCTGAAGTCAAGCATTGCTTTACATCTCCCATCTTTTCGAATTTCAAAGCAGTAACCGGATACTTTGTCCACTCTATACTGCCCGTATTATTGATACTTAAGTAGGTATTCTCCACATAATTCAAGATCACATAGCTATCAGGCCTGTCTTTAACCTGTTGTATTCTAATGGCTGATTGGATACCTAAAGAGACGGTATTATGAAAGGCGTCTGTGAGGTAAACATTATCACCACTAGCTTTCTTGAATCCCCATAAAAATTCATTTTGTTTTGCATATACACTTGAGGTTCCGATTGTATTATTCTCTGAAAGCGACAAATATTTATTTGCCCCTTTACCTTCAGGGTCATTTACTATTATTCTGTACACATAATCAGAATTCATTCTTTCGGTACTATTTTCAACCAACTCCAGCTTTGGCCGCATTTCTTCAAATTCTACTACCCAATTGGGTAATCCATTCATATTGAAGGATTCTTCCAATTGATTGATACACTGGCCTAATGGGTATCCATTTCCGACAGGGCTATAGTCATTTCGGGCAGCCAGCACATAAGCTTTCCCTGACTTAAATATTTGCCAATGCCCCGTAGCACTGATATGGAAAGGGTTAAGCAACAAACCTGTAGATACATTATTGATATCGTATGCGTTTTTGATACGGCTGCCTGAACTGTTTTGTTTTTCCACCTTTTCAAAAACCCACTCTTCATCAAAGGTGTAGGATGGATTGTTTACAGGCCGTAAAGAACTTACTCTTCCATTCCCCGCAACATCTTTAATAAAGCTGAAAGGAGTACTTACCGTTTTATCTTCCGCATGTTTTATCTTAATTCTATAGACTTTTGATTCGTCTATATGTACCTCTGAATCAAGATCTGCTTTGGCATAAATATGCTCGACAGGAGAATCATCAGAAAAAATCTCTTCGTGCGTAACTTTTCGCTTTATAACAGTTATCAAGAGATCTGAAATGGTTAGTTCTCCTTGTTTTACTTCAATGGTCAAAACTTTATCCCCCCATGGGTTTTCATTTGACCATTCATTACTGTAAGTAAACGCATGTGTTACCAAGTCATTACTACTTGGAGACAACATGGTATCCAATATGACTTCATCATCAAGCTTCAATATTACTTGATTGTTAGAGTATATACAATCATATTTGAAGTCAACCTTGGCATTTATTTGTTTTCCCCTTGCTGTACTTCTAACCTTGTATTTCACCCATTCATCTTTCCTTAGGACAATATTTTTCGTGTCTTGATCTTGCTTTACTTGTACGCCCTCATTGGTTCTATAGTCTCCTGGTTGCATATTGCTAGTATGATATGCTACCTCTTGGCCCCCCCAGCAATATTTACCCACCTCTATAGTACCAGGTATCGGATGTAAAAAACCCTCATAAGCTATGGCTAGCAAATCCGGTTGGTTCTTTAACAAATCGTATCTTTCCACCGCTGTTTTCAGATCAGACACTTCAGATTTTATTCCGTAGGACCCAGGTTTGGGGCTATCCCTATCATAAAAAGAATATCGAATCATCTTATCCATGCCCTCAAAAGAAAGATAGATATCCGCTTTCTCAAATGAACTTGTCCAAGTGCGAGTACTTATTTTTGATAGTAGCTTTTCCAAAGAAAGTTTTTCCTTATTTCTTCCAATTTCAGGAGTAAGATGAGCCTGTTGATCCTCTATTCGAATTCCATTTTTATTCTGAAAATAATGAAAGATGGCTCTTGCAGGCCCATAATACATGGCCATTTGCATCATCCCGGACCTGTCCTCTCCCATTACAATAGCTCGGGTAAGCTTTGGGAGATAACCACTTTTTTTGTTAGTTATAATTCCAGTTTGTCCTCCACTTCTACTTTTCAGAATAACAAGGTCTATGTCAACTTCATTTTTTCCACTAACCACAACATCAGATTTGACGGGGGCAGAACCACCAATTTCATGAACCGGGACTAAATTAAAAGACACGTTCCTGCCGCTTTGAGTCTCTTCATCCATAGTACTCCAGCGATCGACAACCGGGAACGACAGCGTGCTTCCTTTGTGGTTGTTTTTTCGATAACCTAATTTATACTTATTGTTTTCAATAATTCCTTGCCTAATAAGAGCATTTTCGCTTCCATCATTAATATTGATATCAATAATATATTGACCAAGTTTGTAAGCGAAAATTTCATCATTATAGCCTATTTTTGATCGAGAATATTCCACCCCCCAGTGTTCTCTGTAATTTTCATCTGCGTTGATTGTGCCCTCTGAGTATTCTGCATCATCATCCCACGGAGCATTAACGCCAAGTGTGGTTTCTTCTTCCTTTGTTTTATAAGTGACCATTTCAGTTGAAGCAATATCATGTAACACCCTCCATTGGTTCGCCTGGATCCTTCCGGTTATATTTTGATAAAGTAAGCCATAGGAACGGGGTTTAAAGGTCTGCTGGTCGGGAGATCTGGGGTCTCTGTCCTCATTAATTTCCATGCTAGATTCAAGTATTTTTCCTGCCTTTATTTCCGTTCCACTCAACAAATCCATTTGAGGGGGTATATGAAAGGCGTAATGCCATGGATTGCCGACATTATCTTTGACCTCATTGTAAGGTTTCAATACTTCTCTGAGGTACTCTTTTCTAGAGGTTGACTGGTTAAATCTTGCCGAGGTTACGTCTTTAAATTTAGGGTTGTTCAGATATCTATCCAGATAATGCCTATGGAGTTCTCCTACTTTATATAGATTGAGTTTATTGGCGAAATCAGTATCATCAGGAGCGTTGTTGATATGGGCATTTTTGGTTATCCGAATTAGATCATACCGGTCAAAGCCTTCGTCGGCATTGATGGCAAAGTAGTCATCTTTAGTTTGAAACGCTGAAGCTAGTTCAGAGTCCCACACACTATAATGGTAAGAAAGTACAGCCTCCTTAGGGTGGCTCATATCCACCCGGGGTAGGATGGACTCTACGAATTGGTAAGTGGAGTTTTCAAGTTTTTCCGCGAGGCTGTTGTATTTGCTCTTTGCGAAATTATAGGAAAACAACACCTTCGTGCTGTCTGCCAATATTTCATTGATGGTGTTGTCCAGTTTTTTAAGGTTTATTTTAACCTCATTTTTCGTTGGTCCACCGGTCGTTTCAAACGTACCAGACTGTGTATCCTCTAATTCGGAAGAGGCTGCAATAGCAGAGGGTCTTTCCGGTCTTCGCACCAGGTCCAATCTGTATACGATTCCATTTTTGACCATATGGCTCCTATTATCCAACTCTGGAAAAGTAACTTCCTGGGTAGAACCATTTCTATAATCTGTTATAGATGGAATAGTAAATTCTTTGTTCTTTCCATAAGAGATCTCACCATATACCGGGACCTTGAAAGGAGTTCTTGCCGGATAGCTCACCACAGGCACTTCAAATTCTTCCAAGCCAGGTTCACTTACTTCCGGGGTAAATTTTGCTACGTATTCGTATCTAAATTCTTGCCCGTCTTTAGAAAAAGTAGGCGGGAATAAGGCTGTAATATTAGGATCATTCGTATTGAATTTTAAATGGGGATCAGCATAGCCTGCATGCCAGTATCTCTGTTTATTTCCTGGAGTGAGGCTCTCCACCATTTCTAACCGTATCTCATCAGGAAACTTAGCTGTAGTGGTAAAAGTAATTCTCTTTTCTTCTATTATAGTTTCCCCATTATAAACCAAAGGCACATAAGTACCATCCTCTTCTTTGTCAACTGTCCATACCCCTTTGACATATAATTCGTATGTAGTATTCAGATCCAGATAAGAACCACTAAGTTTTAGGCTTGCCCCAAAGTTGTCATTGTCAAGAATTTGTGTAGTTTGGACTACTTTGCCTGTCTTGGTATTGGTAATCCTAAACTCTTTCAGTCTTGCTTTATAATTATCATAATCTGTAACCTCCCCCTTATCATTGTAATTAGGGAACGAAATGGTGCTATTCAGCCTCCAATTGGTTTTGAGTTGTGGGATAACAAAAACCTCTTCGAGTTGATTTTTGTCAACTCCCGATGGCGTAACACTTTGAATGAGTGGGATACCAATAACTACGGGTGCTGA
Source organism: Lewinellaceae bacterium (assembly GCA_020636105.1). NCBI lineage: Bacteria > Pseudomonadati > Bacteroidota > Saprospiria > Saprospirales > Lewinellaceae > Lewinellaceae bacterium. The sequence goes on along the minus strand of JACJYL010000001.1, from coordinate 4,468,760 downwards.
TGCCAATGACTCACATTGCGATCCTGCCTCAAATTTATAATTGAAACTGCCGTCCAACATACCATTGAGTACGCTGTAATGTCCCTTGATAAAACCATGTATGTAAGAAGGATTGGGCAACATCGCCTGGACGACTGCGGCCAATTGAGCATCGAATATGTTTATTGTCCCACTTTTAAATTTCAAATCATACTCGAGGTTAACCCGCGCTTTGCCAAATGCATACGCCTGGCCTTTAGCATACCATCCATTCAGACCAATTCCGTCTTGTGACTCGCCACATTTTATATTTTGGGAGCTGAAATCCATCATGGCTATGTCGAATCCAGCTTTACCAGCCACATATCCGCTCAACGGACCTAAATTGCCTTCGGCTTTCATCTCTACAACTGCTCCCATCACAAAGCCATTACCGGATTTGGAGAAATCAGGAACCCGCTTTGGTGTATCTTTAAAGTCTACACTTTTATTCCAGGTTGGCAACAACTTGTCTATTGGGGGAATACCATCTACATCATACCCAGCTTGCAGATAAAACTTCAGTGCAAGATCATCGCTTATTTTAGGGAATTTCACTGCGGCATAGTCTAACGTGGAACCCGTATTTCCAGTCCAGCTTCCTAACTTAAAGGCCCATCTGGCTTTGTCTTTCCAGGTAACCCCAAAAATGGCTTCCATATTTTCAAGCTTGAAAAGTGGTTTGTGACCTTTACTTAAAGCAGCCATTTGCTCTCTCTCTTCCTTATTCAGCTCAGCAACATCCTTAAAAATTCTCTTTCTTTCCTGCGGGTCACCTGCATCATGGGGTTGAGTGAGTATCGCTCTTCTTCCCTTCTCAAAATCTTTTCCTTTTTTTTCTTTTACAATCTTTACGTGTGGATAGGAAGCTTCTACTAACATGGATCCATTAACTTCACTATTTTTGTGGTCATACTTTATAGAGGCCGCTAATTTAGCTACAAAATCGTCGCGCCGTTCTGCAATGGACTCAGGCATCATATATCCATTTCCATCCAATTGCACGTAGGATAGCCCATAAGTTCTAGCGTTGTTTTTTTCCAGGCCCAGCCGAAGGGTCAGATCCGCGGCAAATGATTGTTGGACATTGGGTGTGTTTGGTTGTATGCTTCCGATCAGGGATATATTACCCCCAACGGCACCTTGGTTAGGCCGGTAGGAAATGCCCGTAAAACTCTTACCAGGTTTTAACATGTCATCATCAATGGTACACAGATCATTATCCGGGTAGTCATTGGCTTCTTTTACGGAACCATCGATTTCGTCATTGGGACCGCCACCGCTGGCTTGCCCGCTTGTTTTGAACAGATATTCTGTAGGTTCGATATCCATGTTATAGAGAAAACCTCCACCTCCTCCTACCACGTAAAATGCAGGAGAGGAAGGGGGTATGGGAATACCTGAGGGGAAAGTAGCTTCCAGATCAATAAAGAAATACCTGTACTTCTCCTGATTCCCTGTTTCCTCCAGAATCCCGGTTTCAGGATTTATAAGTTTTTCAACTTTAGCATCAACTATGTCCCACCTGGTGTTACCGTACTGACCTATTGCTTTTACATTGACACCGGCAACCGTGACATCCAGCCCTGCCTTGAATCCGGAACCCCATTTAGAATTTACGGAACCATCCTTTGCAGTCTGAAAGTCCCCTGCACTTGGATTTGCATCATCTGTTAATATATTCAGACCGCCTTTAAATTTAACAGGGCCCAGCTCCCCATCTATCAAAAAACATCCTATATCAAATCCGTCGATGGAGAATCCGCCTTTATTGAAATTGACGATAATGTGGAGGTTCGTTTCCGCTTTCACACCTGCTGTTTCACCCGATTCTTTTGTGTCGTCATCTGGCATCAGGTTGATGGCTACAGGTAAGACGAAACGGTATTTGGTTTCTGCTACTTGTTTTTTTCCACCTGAATCCGTCAATTTAACAGTACCATCATCATTGAGCTCATCTTTGAATGCCTGAAAACAAGAAAACTTCATTCCCTCTCCAATCGTTAGTGGAAATCCTTGCAAACTTCCTTCAAATTCCGATTCTGCTTTATTATTAAGCGATCCAATGACGCCCCACGTACCAAAGTTGATGGATTTTATCCCACTGAATACAATTTGATCCTGACTGCCTGCCCCGGTACAGTTGGTAGCATCATCCGGGCTGTTTATTTTAAGGTTTTCATACTCAAACAGGTCATAGAAAAACTCAATTTCGTTAGCCACTTTCACTATCTGGTCTGGCAAATTAAATCGTTCCGGCGTTCCTTTAGTCCAATAGATGCCGGCTGTTCCACTCATGGTTGCTTGTACTTCCATTTCGCCATTTCCATCATTGTAATCCAGTACCAATTCTGAACCGGCTTTCAGTTTCATACCCAGCGTTGGTATTACTGCGGAATGATAAATGGCTTCTTCTATTGGGTCGAAGTAAAGATTGGCACGCGGGTGAAATTTTTTCCTGCTTTGTGCATATTCCAGTGTTCCGCTAAAACCTACCCACCCAGATGTGAAATCTGGCATAACCAGCTTTTTGATGTCATGTTTACCCTTAGGTGGGTCACCATCAAAAATGGGTACTAAAGTATTACCTTTTAGATAAACGCCTTGCACCTGGTCTGATCCATCTCCACTTCCCGGTAATAGTTCCAGTTTATTATTTACAAAATTAAAATCAACCTGAGTCAGGTCATATTTCCAGCCTCCTAAAAGAGCCCCTTTAGTTCTGAGGAGCGGATCTTTTTTAGCGTATAATTTATTCAATCCTTTTTCCAGATCATATACTACATCCTTTATGGGAAGTTTTAGACCAACTGTTTCATTTTTACCTTTTTCAGCGTTGAATTCAGACATTTTAAAACCATCCAATTCGAATTCCATTTGTTTAAAAACAATCCCTCTGAATGATGGAGGACGTTTTGCCCCACCTATGGACACCATATCATCTTTTTTAGCACGGGTATCGTCATAATCGATAAAAGCTGAAAAGGAAGACTCGTCACCAGGATAAAAAACAACCTGAGGCGCATTTTTTGAGGAAAAATTCCAATCAGCCTTACTATCAAGGGGAGCAATAAACTTGCTTAATGAGTGCCCTGAGTCAGCGTCTTTTGTATTGATGGTAAAAGGAAATTTTACTTGATCAACACCACTTTCCCTGATAACATCTGCCCCTTTTTTAAACTGGGCACTTGATAATTTGTAATAGATTTTGACCTTTTCCATTTTGGTATCCGAGAAGAATGGCCAGAATTCAGCTTTTACATTAAAATACTTGAACCCTCCACAATCAATTCGCACAAAACTTCCTTCTGCATCATCATCCAAACCATTACTCTTATTGTATAAAAAGGTATCATCCCCCGTTTCAAACCGAACATCATCCTCCAAATGGAAATACATATCCGACATATCGATATGGTTGGTGGAAAACGTAATGGAATCCTCCTTAAAGATCAGATAGGTCGAAGCATCCAATTCGTACAACATAGTCAATTCCATAAGACCTTTTACACCTGCAGAAGGTATATCCACACCTGAAATGAATAATTTTGACTTATCCGGAAGGGTTCCTCTGATTCCTAATTGCGATAAACGGTTCGTAATATTAATGGGCCAATCCCCCGAACCGCTATAGATGTTCTTTGCATTTTGGCTGGTAACTTCACTGGTAGCTTTATACCGACCGGAAGACTGAGTTACTGCAATAGTCTCTGCCTGACCACCCGAAGTTTTCAAAAAAGGAAGCACCAGCTTATTATTTTCAATTTGCATATTACCGCTACCGGAAAATTCACTCTCCGCCACACAAGAACAACTCGTCTCCGTGACTTCTATATCCAACCCCTTTGCTCTCAATTTATCCCCCGGATCGTCATAAAAAAGCTTCATAAGAGCAAATGGGGTCGACCCCCTAAAAGCTTCTCCGCCGCCGCCGCCATTAAGACCTGGCAAACCACTATTTCCAGAGTAAGTATCCGCCCAGGCCGTAATAGCAATATCTTTAAAATTGTGCACTAGGTGTATTTTCAAACCGAGTTCTTCCTGATTATTATTCAGGGGATTATGTACCAGTTCTGCATAGGAAATGTCAAAACTGAGTTCGCCAATCTGAGCTTTCCCCTGGCCGCCATAACCCAAAGTATATCTTTCGGATAGTTCCGCATAAGGATCCACTTCCAGATTCGTCAATTTGAGGTTATTGATTTTTAGATCCAGGTTCTCCACATCGAGTGCCTGTCGCAATTTGGTCAACAGTTCCGGATCATCCCCTACAACGGCTTTTAGGGCCTCTGCCACCTCATCAGCAGATAATTCAAGAGATAATTCGCCACTGAACCTCCCTCGGGGATAAAGTAATTTTTCTCCTCCCAGATCTTTGATCTCCAGTTGTACTTGACTGCTTTCATCCAGTTTGAACTGGCTGTACCAAAGATACATGTTATAGGTTCCGGGTTTGACATTCAGTTCCAATGTTGGGTTGCTGTTACCACTAGCGTATAAAAAACCGGAATAATCAAATGTCTCTGAAAATAATGGCGCTCTTAACCGGCCTTTCACTTCTGTCCCGGCCGTGCTGCTGTGCTCAATATTAAGAGCCAAAGTGTCCACGCTATAAGACCATTTGTCAACAACTCCTTCATCCAGTGACAATAAGCCGGTCTGAAAAAAATGACCTTCGGATACATCATCGTTATCGATGAAAAGGTTTCCATTTTCCAAAACGATAGGTTCGCTTTTCAGAAAATTGAATTTTTCCGGTATCCGAGCCTTTGCCTCCGTCAATGCCAGCCCTCTTTGAGCATTACTTGCATCACCTCGGGCAGTCTCCCATTGCTCTCCCCTTCTGATTACAGATAGGTTCAAATAACCTTTATCAGCAGAAAAAACGATATCATCAATTCCCTTGATCAGGAAATCCGGAAGCGCCTTTACTTCGCCTTTAAACCGCTCGGTTATTTCACCCTTTTTGGCAGGCTCAAGCAGGATAATTCCCTGGTCAGCTTCACGAACAGCTACCTTCTGAGCTATATTCAAACTGGCCTGGGTCTCCAATGGCCCTGCTCCTTCACAATCACAGTCCATCTTTACATCCGTCGTAATTCTTCGGGATAACTCAATGGACTCCATCACTTTTTCAAAAGACTCGGCAGCCCCTTCATTGAGTGCCACCAAATATGATCCATTCTTCACACCATAAGGTGTCGCCTGCACGGCCGTAGCGGCAAAACGCATCTGATTATTCCCTTGCTCCCCTTTCCAGGAAACGAGGTTGATAAAGGCATTTCTCGGTGTAAAATATATGCCAATGACAGATACCAGCGGCATATCCAATTGATCCATGGCAATCGGCAGGTTATACCCGGTCGGATCAGCAAGGTTCATGCTGGATGTCAAACGGGTGACTCCATTGCCTGAAGCGAAAAAATCGTCGAGATCATTGACATAATTTTCGTTGATGGTAGTGGGAACCAATTCGGCCTGCAATTGCACCTTATCCAACGCAAATGGCTGGTCCACCACAGCTTTCACTTCCTCCACCTCAAAAACACGCATATCACTATTCACCTTCAATCCCGAAAACGCCACATTCACATAAGCATTGAACATCGGAATGCGTACTTTCCCTTTTCCATTAAATCCTTGCGCTCCACCGGTTGCCTCCATAATTTCCATCGTAAAATACCCCAAAGCGACCAGGTCTGTTTCCACCAAAGGCGTGGAAATGGGCTCCGTATTGGAAATCGGACCGTAATCGGTATTGAATACTTCACAACCCGTCGGAGAAGGATTATTAAATGAGGAAATATCCAGCCCTGGTTTTTCCCCTTCGTAATACATGAAGGTGCATATTTCGCTGTAGCCGCTATTTTGGAACAACTTACTTGTAGGGTGCATCATGGAATAGGCCTTTACCCGCCAGGCGTACAATTTGCCGGAGATGAGCTGCGGCTCAGCCTGGGTGTAAATCAAAGACGGCGTCATGGTGGTGGTCTGGTACACCTCCAGCGCGCTTTCAAAAGCATCATTGGCATTGTAGGTGCCGTCGGGCAACTGTACCATTTCAAATTTATATTCTACGGCACCGGGAGCATTGGAGCTTCCCAGGTGCATGGGCTGCCAGGTAAAAAGCTGATTCTGCGTTTCGGGGAATTCCAGCAATTCTCCGCAGGAAGGCAGGATGGGCTGTGGCGGCTGGTTGAGCACGAAACTTCCCTGCACACAAAATTTATTGGAAACGGGTACATTTCTCTCCACACCGTAAACCTGTAAGCATATCTGGTTGAATCCTTCGGGGATTTCGATAGAACCCGTACCTGTATTTTGGGGGCCTGTAAGATTGACATTGTTTAGGTAGTCCTGCAACATACTCCCGTCGATCTGCATCATCTGGAACTGCGATAAGGTGATCGGCGGTGCTATGTAATTGGGATCGGTGATGTAAAGTACTTCTCCATTGCGCTCAATACTGAGTTCGAGCCTCACCTGAAGGGAAGGTTCCACAGGGTCGTTGAGCATAGCGTTAAAAAACAGGTCCTGAGGCCGGTCTGCTCCATAAACACCGAGGTCCAGCGACCTGGGTGGGATCATGGCTCCGGTGAGCTGCACAGGCCAGACCGATTGGGCCACAACATCACTTATTACAAACAATACAAAAAGAAGGGTTAGGATTCGTTTACTTGTAATCATTACAGGTTAATTATGATTAATTGATAAGTATTTTTTTTAATAACATTCGACGATGAATGATCGTCAAATGATTTTAATTCTGGTCTGTTGAATCACCTGATTCTTCGTCACCGCCAGTATCTTCTTTATCTTTTTTCTTGAAAGGTTGCACACTGAAACTGTATTGCAGCCCCAGGTTACCGGTCACTTCCGTAAAAGGGTCCGCATTATCAGATTTCGTGTTCAGTACTCCCCAGTTCGTATTGGCGGAGAACCCTTTGGTGATGCTGTACCCCAGTCGGAGTTGTCCGGTAACGTTGGTACTATTGCCACCTATTTCATTCGCATTGGCATAATAGTTCACATCCAGGCCAAGGTTCAACTTATCTTCGAAAAAGGATTTGGAGATGCCAATACCAGCACCATATCTTTTGGTTTGCATTTGAGCCAGTTCATTCTGGTTGTAATTAAGCCTGGTGGATAACCGCCACTTGCTTTCACTCAACATCAGGCTATACACAAAGTGGGCTACCATCATTTGGGAGGTAGCACTTTCCAGCGGGTTTTCAATATCATCTCCCACCTGCTGAACATTGCCTCCCAGCGTAAATACATGCTGATTTTCGTTCTCACCTGAGAGGGTATAATTCAGATTCACCCCGGCATTCTGAGTAATGATCACCGCATTCAGGGAATCCAGTTCCTGGCTGAGCACATACCCCACATCCGTGGTATTATTGGAATAATTGACATTACCGCTAAAAGCGTCTTTGGAATAGGAAAGGTCAGCAGAATAGACAAAACGACTGGTCGTCGTGGGTTTCAACAGGCCGATATTGTTTGATTGTACCCCGGCGGATAGTCCGACATTAAGTTGGCTTTCAAACAATCCAAAATCGAGATTCCCCAGGTATTCCACCATATCATTGTTGAAAAAATAGGCTCCCAATGAATTGAAATTAGGGTCAATTCGTTTGAACTGAACCCCGGCGACAAATTTTTCTCCTTCATAATCCAAGCTGGCATCTAACGCGGAATTGTGCTCCGTAGTTTGTCGCTCTGTGAATAAAAATGAGGGGAATTTCCCTTCCTCGGATTCAGGCTCCAACGCATTGGGCGACAAGGCGCTGAGGGCAGTTTCTGCCCTGAACCGGAATCTGTCGAAAAACAGTTTTTGTACATTTAACCCCAGCGTAAGATTATCTTTTGGGCTAGGTTGTGAGGGATTGTCAAGCGGAATAAAGATGGAATTAGGATCATCGTGGGCTTTGAAGATCATCAGGTCAATGGATTGTTGTTCGGTTCCGTAACCCAGTTTCGCTCCCCAACCAATTCTTTGGTAGATGGGCAGATTTGGCGTTACCAATGACAGATCAATGGGTTCAGCTTTGGCCAGGCGACCGTACATGGCTGAAAACCGCCAGTTGCCAGGAGTGAGTTCGGTTCCTGCTCCGTAAAAATTCAGATTGGCCAGGGTGAATTTGGAGAAATTCATCGCACGGTTTCCGAGGTGAAGTTTTATCCATTTATAATGCGGACTCATGCCAAAACGAATGAACCGGTCGCGTTGAGCCTGGATATTGTTCCGAATATCATTTTTCAGTGCATTGGTCAGTTCTTTCCAATTGGGCAGGGAAGATTCACTGTTACGGGCTGTTACCACAAGAGAAAACGGAACGTTGAGCCTGTAAATCCGAAAATTCACATTGGCATTCAAGGCATAGAAAAAGGGATCCTGTCGAAGCGGGCCACCATAAGCATTATAGGACCGGAGGTTCAATCCAGTTCCACCTGATATCGTCAGCGGATCACCGAAATCGGCAAAATCCTTGAACATATCTTTAAAATAAGTTTTGAAAAATCCTTTTTTGGTGACTTCTTCCAGATTCTCCAGAGATTCTAATTGGGAGAATCCCCAAAAGGGGATTGCCAAAAAAAGCAATATGGCCAATTGTCTTTTAAGGTGCCTTTTCATACTTATAGGGTTTAGTTGATTTTTTTAGGGTTCAGCTCTAAAAGCCGCAGGAAGCATCTTTGCTTCTATTTCCTTGGCAAATTTCATCCATGACAAATGAGACCAATCCCTGGTTGATTTAAAGTTAAAAAAGGATGATAGAATGGTAAAATTTTCCGACTCCAATGTTCTGAATGGTTCTTCTCATGTTCTGAATGGTAAAAAATCCGCAAATTTCCCATTCAGCACACCAGAAGAACCATTCAGAACACGGATGCCTTCCGAAGAGCAGTTTTGCGAATTTTACTTTATCTTCACGATCGTTGCAAAACAGGCAGACTTGGCTTCTGTTTTAAATAAATGTAACTTGAACGCATATTACAGTTGAATAATCCGATTAAGATTTATTATTACCCGTGTTAAATTTTAAAAAATATGTTTATGGGCTCCTGCTTTTATTCAGTTGGAGTACCCTTGCAGGAAGTGACTGCAACCTGCCGGAACTGGAAGCCAGCTATAAGCAACTATGGCAGTTGGTAGATGCCTTCGAAACCAGTACCGCACTGCCCCTGGCAGATTCTTTGATACAGGAAATGGAGGAGATGGGCCAATCAGATTGTCTTCTTTACTGGTGGATCAAATATGAAAAAGGGGAGATACTGGAAATCTGCAACAAAAATGAAGAAGCCCTCAGCTTGTATTATGAGGTGGTGAGGAATGCAGAACAAGCAAGGAAATGGGAACTCGTTGCCGAGACTTATATCTCTATTGCCAGAATTCACGAGGCCATCGGCAGGCAGGAGGATTGTCTGCGAAATTTAACGATTGCCAGACAAATTATCCAAAAACACCAACTAAATGCCGTATCCTCGCGATATGCAATTCGTTATGCTTCCTATCACAGGATCTATGATAACCGGGATAGTGCACGTATTTATGCCACCAAAGCGGTTGTTTCCGGGAAGCAATATGGCGTACAAAGGTCTGAGCTGGATGGTCACCTACTGATGGGGATTGTGACAGATAATATAGATGAATCCATTTATCATTTTGAGGAAGCGGTAAAAATCTCCCTGGACAGGAAATCTTATTTTAGCGCTGCGCTTCAGCAGTTAAATATTACTGATCGTTATTTAAAAACCGGTAATCTTGAAAAAGCAGACTCCTCACTTAACCTGAGTTATGCTTTTGCAAAAAACATACCTGAAAATTACCCGGGCTATTACACTGCCTATAGTCGTCTGCACAATTCCAAACGGATCTTATTTGAGCAACTAGGCATGATCGATTCGGCCTATTTTTACTTCAGAAAAAGTATTGAAGCAGGAAAGCTATCCAGTCCACTTATTAACCAGGACGCAATAAGCCAACAGGAAACTGCCTTCGCCATAGAAAAAGAACAGGACAAGTTGCGTTTTGAAAAACAAAGGTCGTTTTATATGCGATGGGGACTCTTATTAATGGGCCTGCTATTGATCGCGATGGCCGCGGGGCATTTCAATAATGAGCGAAAAAAACGATTCATCGCTAAACAAACAGACCTCATCTCCAAAAAAAATGAGGAATTGAACGCATCCCTACACAAACAATCCATGCTGCTCTCCGAGGTGCATCACCGGGTAAAAAATAACCTTCAGCTGGTCATGAGCCTGCTGACCCTCAAAGGAAGGAAGCTTCCTGATCCCGATGTCCAGGCGCACTTTGATGACCTCGCCAATAAAGTCCACAGCATCGCCCTGATCCATGAGCAGCTTTACAAGGCTGATCAATTTGATGAAGTCAATCTCAAAAATTACCTGAGAGACCTCACCAATCATTTTCAAAGCCTGCAAAACGTAGATGAACCTTTTCAGTTCCAGCTGAAAACGGCCGAAATATTCCTAAACCTGGAGACCGTTTTGCCTATTGGCATCATCTGTTCCGAGCTCATCAGCAATTCCCTGAAATATGCCCGGCGATCTGACCGTGGACTTATCCTGAGCCTCGCCGTTCGAAAAGCTGAGGACAAATATGAATTTCTTTACCAGGACAATGGCCCCGGATATCCCGAAAAAACGCTAAAACACAAACCCGACAGCATGGGGGGCATGCTCATCAGCAGCATGGTCAGGCAATTAAAGGCCGATTGCAGTACCTATAACCAGGAAGGGGCTGTTTTCACTTTATCTTTTCAGAAAAAACCGGTTTCCACAGTTTAAGCTCTCTCTTTTTTCAAAAGACTATATTAAAAAAAAGAACAGTGGTTTCCATCCCGTTAAGGCATTCATCCCTTGATAATCCGGTTTGTCAAATTTATCATAAAAAAGATTTTGCCTTTTGGTAATATCCTTCATTTTTTACCCCTAAAGTAAACCATACATTGAACAAGAGCCTGATTAAACACCTTGCCCTCCCTAATCAGAACTTTCCATCAAATGCACCAACATCTCCCGCCTCGACCGACTCACCGGCACCACCTCCCCACTCACCAAAGTAACGGTATCATTGTCCCAGCCACTCACATGCTGGGTATTGATGATGAAACTCCTGTGACACTGGAAAAGAAGCCTGCTTTTGATGTTTTCCAAAAACTGGCTTATCGGTTTGCGCGTAACGATCTTGCTGCCATCTACGAGGTGGACATTGGAATACACGTGATCGGATTTTACACACACAATCTCCCGTTCATCAACGCGGTGATTTTTTTGTCCGTCGAAGAGGGTTAAAGTTATCGTAGGAGGCGTTCCTTCCTGATATAGGCGGTAGGCCGTCTCTACGGTCGTCCAGAGGGTTTCTTTTTGCATGGGTTTGCCCAGGTAACCATAAGGAGTGGTTTCCAGCGCCAGGTCAAAAATGCGCCGATCGTGTTGTGAGGTGAGATAAATGAAAGGTGTTTTTTCAGGCTGTTCCTGCAGGAAATTGGCAACATCAATGCCTGATTTTTGTCCGTATAGCCGAATATCGAGGATCACCAGGTCCGGGCGGTCGCGTTCGTAGGCTTCCAGGGCTTCTTCGTAAGAAATACAAATTTCCTGCACCTGGTGGCCTTGTTCTTCCAGAAATAGTTTAATCGTTTCGGCGATAAGTACCTCGTCTTCCACGATTAAAATCCTTAATTTCATGTATTTGGGGAGTTGGGTTTAGTTTTAATGTAACAAGGTTAGTATAAGAAAATTTATCCTCCCATATCTATTTCACCTTAAATTTAAAATAACTTTTGATTAAATAGCCCAGGTTTATCAAAAACATTTGATTTTATGCTTTACCTGGTATAGATTTCAACCTTGCTACATCACTTCACTCCCGAAACGATCCGTATCAATGCCTCATTTCGTTTTTCCTGATCCACCAACCCAAAACTGCTACTATTATAGTTCCAATTGGCATAAGCGATACCATTTTCTTCAAAAAGGGCGATCAGGTCCCTGTGCCAGTTCAATGACTCCTCTTCCGGAGCCCAGTTGATGGTGCCGAATTCCCCGCAGTAGAGCGGCAAACCCAAAATTTTTGCTTTTTGAATGGGCTTTTGCCACATGGAGAGCATAATATCTTTATTGAATTCAGCCCCTGCGAATCTTTTTATGGCAGGTTTTATGGCTTCCGGCTGTTGTTCAAATTCTGCTTCCGTAAGAATGATTCCCGGGTAATGTACGGGCCCTTTGTAATCTTTCAAATCCGTCCAGCTCGCCTGGTAATGGGTCAGTAAAAAAGGTTCATAAAAATGAAAACTCAACAGAATATTCGGATCATTTTCAGGCACTTTTAACGCATCAAAAGTATCTGCTGATTGCCACCGGTTGGAACCAATAACGATGGTGCGCGCCGGTTCGTGTTGGCGAATGGCCGCAAAAGCCCTGGCCAGCAATGAATTCCACGATTCATGGTCATCGGCTACCGCTTCATTCATCAGTTCGTAAGCCACCTGGTGATTGGGGAATTTTTTCAGGGTTTTGGAAAGATCCCGCCATAAACCAATGAATTTCTCCTGTTCGACCGGGTCCGTCCACAACGGTTTTTCTTCCGCATTAAAATAATGTGAGCGTAAAATATGCAAATCGACAATGACCCTCAAATCATATTCGGCACACCAGTTAATGCAGTTTTCCATGAGCCGGAAGGCATCGTCATGCCGGTTTCCATGATCGTCCCACATCTGTTCTTCATCAATAGGCAGACGGATGTGATCAACCCCCATTTTGGCAATGGCTTCGACATCTTTTTGGGTAAAAAATTGCTCACGCTCCACGCCCCTGCGCTGGCTTTGAGACAACCAATGGGCGATATTGGTCCCTTTGTGGACTTCAAATTTTTTTGAAGCCGGCGGGGCCATTTGTTGGTTACAGGATACCGTCGTTAGGGAGAAGATGAATAGGAGTAGTATTTTCATGATTATTTGTTTTGGTTGATTTTTAGTCATTCGGAAAGCTATTGGGACTTTCGCGGGGGGAAGTGAGATTAGTTATATGGTCACCCCAAATTTACAAAAAAAAGAAGCCCCCGTCCGAAAAAAGCATCGCATTAATCCGCTTATTTATACAAAATATTTTTCTTCGCTATAGGCAAAAAATCAAAGGATGTTTTCATGAAAAAAGTCATTTATTCCGGTGGCTTTTAAACTTAAATCCCATAATAACTTTTCGCTTTCTTTGTCTCTTTCTGGTTCTAATAATACTGCCGGACCTGATTTGCCACTACCTTCCGGGCCATAGAATTCCCCACTTTTTACATTTGGACTACAAGCACAAATAGCAAGACCACAAGTACCATCTTCAACCGAATGCGCTTGCTTCATCGTTCTACGGATAATATACCGATCCAATAATCCAGTACCGCCAGCCTTAGCTGTTTTAGCCTGAAGGCCACTGTCGGTCGGGCCTGGGTGAGCTGTTAAGAATTTAACTCCTTCGCGAAATTCATCCGGCACTCTATCCTGTAGCGCGTAGGTAAAAAGCAGATTAGCCAATTTAGACTGTTGGTATCTAACCCATTTTTGAAGTCCCGGGAAACGATCTCCTCCCAGGTGACCTCCATTGGCTTCAAAATACCTGGGAAGTATTGGTTTATTCCCCATTTTCCTGGCTCCGGAACTATGATTAATCACTCTGGATTCTCCTCTTAATTGAGTTGCTTTTTTTAATGAAGGCCAAAGTATACCTGTTAAAAGAAAGTGTGATAAATGATTGGTTTGAATTTGTATATCATACTTATCAATGGTTGCCTGATCTGGCAGCCCCATAACTCCTGCATTATTGACCAGTACATCACATCCTTCATTTTGAAGCATAACATTTAGCTCTTCCCCTGCTTTTTTGACACTTTCAAAATTTTGTAAGTCACATTCAATTAACCTAGCATCAGATTTATCCTCATTTAGGAGGATGTTTAGGGCGTTGGTAGCTCTTTCTGATTGTCGATTGATCATATATACTTTTGCGCCAAGTTGTGCACATGTTCTTGCTAAAACCAAACCTGTTCCTGATGTACATCCGGTAATGACTATGTTTTTGCCTTTTAAACTCGGGAAAGTTTTAACAAGATTGTGGTAATATTTTGTTTCAATCATAATTTTTTTGGTTGTTCTATTATTAGTTCAAGAAATTGCCCCAACACCGTTATATGCTCACCCCAAATTTACAGAAAAACAAGCACCCGGCCGAAAAAAGCATCGCATTAATCCGCTTATTTATCCATTAGACTGAATACACCGAAACAAAACAAATCAAGTAAAATGGCCAGATATGCTCATCAGCCCTGGATCATTGAGCCAAAGCAGTGGAAAACCATTGATTTTTATCCACACAACACCATTTTACTCCAAAGCCTTCAACACCTCTCTCGTCAGATCCCACCGGTCAAAGCCTTGTCTGCCGTAGTCCAGCCCCCTGCGCACGATGACCAGATCGTGAGACGGGACCACGATGACGTATTGCCCGCGGTTGCCGGCCGTAGAGTAGGCGTCCTTGGGAACATCCGTTCGATTGTCGGGCACCAGCCACCACTGACCGCCGTAAAAATGGCCGATATCGGCGGTGGAAGGGGCCGGTGTCCGGACGAATTTGATCCATTCTTCCGATAAAAGCTGCTCGCCATCCCATTTTCCGTTTTGCAGATACAAGAGGCCAAAACGAGCCAGGTCGCGGGCGTTGGTATACACCTGGCTGCTCAAAATGAAATCCCCGAAACGGTCGGTGCTCAACATCGTATTCCGCATGCCAATGCGATCCAATAAAGCTTTGCGCGGAAATTCCAGGTAAGTCTTTTCATCTCCCAAAGCCTTTTTCATCGCCAACACAGCTAAAAGGGTTTCGTAATTTTCATAATCCCAAAGCGTGCCCGGTTTCCTGATCAGTCCCCTGTTCAGGGCGCCGTTCACGGAGCTGGCGCCTGCCCAATAGGCTAATCCCGAGCCGGTGGCATATTCCATCCCGCGGTTATCAACGGTGTATAAACCGCTGGACATGTTCAGGACATGGCGCAACGTTATTTCGGAGCGTGGATCTGTTTCCGGGGAACGCTCTTTGGGCAACCATTCCAATCCAAGGGGTTGATCCAAAGACATCCTGCCCTCATCAGCCAACATACCGATCAGGGTAACGGCGATGCTTTTCGCGGTGGACCAGGTGCGTGTTTTGGTGGTAAAATCTACTCCAGGGGCATATCGTTCATGAATGATTTGTCCTTTGTAAACAATGAGCAGGCTCAGCGTCACCTGCTCCGGCGATTCCCGGTCGAATGACCAGTCTGACGCTGCCTGAAGGGCCAATGCATCTACCTCAGCCGGCAAGGGTTTTTTGTCGATCAGGTCTCCGTTGGGCCAGGCAATGTGGGCTGGATCTCCTTTCAGCGGAGGAGTCTTGAGCTGCGGCAAATCGTTGATGTCTTCAAAAGTCTGGTCCGGGGCGAGGATGATGCACCCCAGTCCTTCCCGGAATACCGCCCGCATGACGGGCGTACCGCCGGGTACACCAATGGCTACCGTTTTTCGATCCCAGTCAACCCGGTAGTCACCTCCTTTGGCGGTTCCTATCGGCTGTTTGATATAGGCCAGTTCCTGTTCAAAAACCAGGTCCATGCTGCGATTGGAGGTAAACAGCCCATTGCACATCAAAATCGCCTGGACGCCGTTTTGGACCATTTCGCGGGAAGGTCGGGCATAATCATAGGTTTCCTGCTGCTGGGCAAAGGTGCTGGAGCCTAAAATCAGGCATGCAAAGAAAAGGGTAAAATGTTTTTTCATGATGGATGTAGTTTATTGGTAAGTTTCAGCAATTTAAAGCCCTTTTTGTGAAATAACGGAGCAAATTCCGATATTTGTATGCAGAAATCTATTGCGAGCGTAAACATAAATTTTAGTTTTAGGCTATTCAAATTTATTCAACTATCGCAATCCTATTATTATTTTTTCAAAAAAACACCACCTGATGAGACCCTTATTTTCTTTCCTTTTCTTTTTTGCCATGACACTATTATACGGACAAAATGCCTACCCTGAGGTGAGCAATCTATCGGTGCAAATAGACCCAAACGATGAAATAGTCACGATCACCTATGATCTGGCCGACGCGGATGATAATGACCTGAAAATCACCTTTTGGGTTTCGGACAACAATGGCCAAAGCTTTACGATCCCTACAGAAAATGCAACGGGAGATGTCGGTTTCCCGATCCAGCCGGGTATAGATAAAAACATCACCTGGGATGCCACCGGACGATTAACGGGCGCTATGGATTACCAGATCAAACTGGTCGCCGATGATTTATTTCAACTGGATATACAGGCCATCGTTGACCAGGTAGATAGCAACAGATTACACAGTAACCTCGAATTTATTGCCTCACCACGGCATAGGTTCACCAGCCCCGGTCATTTGGGAGCCGTCAAAGACAGTATCGAACAGGCCTTTTTAGCAGCCGATCTGGAGACCTGGCGAGAAGATGTTCCTTACGGAAACTATACCGGTCAAAATATCATCGGACGCCTGGCGGGGACCACTCAAACAGAAAAGACTTATATCATTGATGCCCATTTTGACACTGTAAGCAACTCTCCCGGTGCTGATGACAACGGTAGTGGAATAGCCGGAGTGCTGGAAATTTTACGGGTTTTAGCGCCTTATCGTTTTAGTAAAACTTTGCGATTTATTGGTTTTGACCTGGAAGAAGAAGGTTTGGTAGGATCAGAGCATTATGCGACCAACAACATCTCTGCCGAAGAAACTATCGAGGGCGTTTTTAATATGGAAATGATCGGTTATTACTCCGACGAACCCAATTCACAAACCTTTCCAACGGGGTTTAACATTTTATATCCAGATCAATATGCTACCATTCAGGCTGATCAGTTCAGAGGCAACTTCATAAACAACATCGGCGATCAAAACACTGTTCCACTGCAAACGGCCTATGCCAATGCTGCAGCACTTTATGTCCCTGAGTTAAAAGTAATTTCCCTTACGGCACCCTCAAATTGGCTTTTGATCACCCCCGATTTTGGCAGAAGTGATCATGCCCCATTCTGGATAGCGGGCATCCCGGCATTGATGCTCACCGACGGGTCTAATTTCAGAAATTCCAACTATCACACTGTGAATGACGAGTTGGAAACCCTGAACTTTACATTTATGAGCCATGTGGTCAAGGCAATTGTTGGTGCAGTAGCAGAAGAAGCAGGAATTGAGCATAGCACTACGGCATCGGCTGATTTTTCCGTTACCACCGGTTTAGACAATACCCTGGATTGTAAATTCCAACTGTCACCTGTCCCGGTGGATGAGCATCTCGTGCTGAGTTTTGGTCGCTGTGATTTTGAAGCGGTAACCGTGCAGATCTTCGACCTGACGGGAAAACTGGCACTGGAAACCCTGACACAGCCGATACTTACGAAGACCGTTGACCTGGATCTGACAGCCCTGGAGGCAGGGACATACCTGCTAAAAGCCAGCAATGGGGCACAGTCCATAAGCCGTAAGCTAATTGTAAATTAATCCTTTTTTCAAATAAATCCTTTTACGATGATAAAATATATGTTTTTCATTTTTGGTGTGGTATTTTTACTGGGTTGCAACACTGAAAATACAAATATGGAGGAAACTCAACCTGATAATCCCCTGCTTGCGGAATGGGATACGCCTTATGGCACCCCGCCGTTTGACAAGATCAAACAAGAACATTACCAGCCTGCTTTTGAAGCGGCCATAAAAATGCACAATGATGAGATTGTAGCTATTGCCAACAATACTGAGTCCCCTACTTTTGCCAACACCATTGAAGCCCTTGATTACAGCGGAGCTACTTTAAGCAAAGTAGAAAATGTATTCAATGGCATGAACAGCGCCATGACCAACGATGAAATGCAGGCGATTGCGAAAAAAGTAGGCCCCTTATTAACGAAACACAGTGATGAGACGACGTTGAATGTTGCCCTTTTTGAGCGCATAAAGGCCGTTTATCAACAAAAAGATGGCCTGGGGCTAAATAAGGAACAGGGGCAATTGCTGGATAAATATTACAAAGAATTTATCCGTGGCGGTGCCAACCTGGATGCCACACAAAAGGAAAAATTCAAAAAAATCAATGAAGAATTGTCGGTGCTTTCTGTCCAGTTTGGGGAGAACGTACTGAATGAAACCAATAAATTTGAAATGGTTTTGTCGGAGGAAGATGAATTGGCAGGGCTGCCGGAAAGTGTCCGGGAAATGGGAGCTGCCGAAGCCAAGGCAAAGGGGTATGCAGGAAAATACGTTTTTACCATCCAGCGGCCGAGCATGTATCCCTTCCTGACCTATTCTACCCGCCGGGACCTTCGGGAGAAAATATACATGGCCTATACCCACCGGGGCGATAATAACGATGAACTGGACAACAAAAAGATCCTGTCCAAAATGGCAGCCCTTCGGGTGGAGCGGGCCAACCTTTTAGGCTACCCGACCCATGCCCATTATGTCCTGGAAGAACAAATGGCTAAAAATCCGGACAATGTTTTTAACCTGCTGGATAAACTATGGCAACCGGCCCTGGAAGTCGCCAAAAAGGAAAGAGCCGATATGCAGGCCATGATTGATGCCGAAGGCGGTAATTTTCAACTGGCTTCCTGGGATTGGTGGTATTATGCCGAAAAGGTCAAAAAACAAAAATTCGACCTCGACGAGGAAGAGTTACGGCCGTACTTTGAGGTGACCAATGTCATCAATGGAGTATTTGGGCTGGCGACCAAATTATGGGGAGTTACTTTTGAAGAAATACATGATGTCCCAAAATATCACGAAGACGTGAAGACTTTTAAAGTGCTTGATAAAGACGGCAACCACATGGCTATTCTTTATACGGATTATTTTCCCCGCGACAGCAAGCAGGGTGGAGCCTGGATGGACGTATTTACCAAACAACATAAAAAAGACGGAAAATTCATTCACCCGGTCGTTTACAATGTGGGCAACTTTGCCAAACCAACGGGCGATAAACCGGCGCTCTTAAGTGTGGACGATGTGAACACCTTATTCCATGAATTCGGACATGCCTTGCACGGTATGTTGTCTGATTGCACCTATCTCTCCACCTCCGGCACTTCCACTCCCAGGGATTTTGTGGAATTCCCTTCACAGGTGATGGAAAACTGGTGTATGCATCCCGATGTATTAAAAGAATATGCCTTCCATTACGAAACAAAAGAACCTATTCCGAATGAATTGATCCAGAAGATATCCAATGCCAGTAAATTCAACCAGGGTTTTGCGACTGTAGAATATTTGGCAGCTTCCTATCTCGATATGTACTGGCATACGCTGACAGAACCTGTTGAAAAAGATGCCACAAAATTTGAGAAAGAAGTACTGGATAAACTTGGTTTGATTCCTGAGATAGTCCCGAGATACAGGAGTACTTATTTCAGCCATATCTTTTCAGGAGATTACTCAGCGGGGTATTACAGTTATGTATGGTCAGAAGTGTTGGATGCTGATGCTTTCCAGGCTTTTGTGGAAACAGGAGATGTGTATAACCAGGAAGTAGCTGAGAAATACAGGAAATACATTCTTTCCAGTGGCGGTACCGATGATGCGATGAATTTGTATCGGCAATTCCGTGGCAAAGATCCTGATTTTAAATTCCTCCTGGCCAAGCGCGGGCTTGACAATTGATCCTATCAGTCAGAATAGTTTCATTTTATAAATAAATTCGGGGCTTCTACATTATTCTCATCAGTGTAGAAGCCCCGAAACAAAACAGCAACCCGCTCAATTCAACTATCTGTGCCTTGATTCAATTTTTTATACACTTACGCCAAATAAATAGCCCACTAAAGCCGTCAGTCCCATCGCAATGGTTCCCCAAAAGGTAATTCTTATAACGGCTTTGCCGATACTTGAACCGCCCGTTTTAGCCGCCAATGACCCTAATATTATGAGAAAAAAAATAGCAAAGCCGTACAAATAGTATTCCATATCTTTTAATGGCAAAAACAGCGTTACCAAAAGGGGAAGTATCCCGCCAACAGTAAAGGCGGACCCTGACGCAAAAGCAGCTTGTATGGGTTTAGCCTGACTTATTTCATTCAGCCCCAGCTCATCTCTGATATGTGCCCCTAATGCATCTTTCTCCGTTAGTTCTTTAGCAACAGTCAATGCGGTTTCCTTTTTTAATCCTCTTTTCTCATAAATTTCGGCCAACCGCTGTAATTCGATTTCAGGCATTTCTAATAACTCCTGTCTTTCCCGTTCAATATCTGCTTTTTCTATATCTGTTTGTGAACTGACAGAAACGTATTCTCCAGCTGCCATGGATAAAGCCCCGGCAACCAATCCGGCCAATGTTGCCAAAATAATAGGATCTCTTAAATCACTCGCCGCAGCAACCCCTATGGCGAGACTTGCCGTAGAAAGAATTCCGTCATTGGCCCCCAGCACTGCTGCCCTCAACCAATTGCTTCTGTGGATAAAATGATTGTCTAAATAATTATCTGAATCCTGCGGTTGCTCTATCATCTTAAGGGATTGTTTTTGTTGTTTAATATGACATAAAATGCCGATATGGCAATTCCCCAAATGTAGACAAAAAAAACGTCATGCCCTACCCTTCTCAGAGGAATATAGGGCTTTCTTATAAAAATTGAACATTAGGTTTTATCGGGGCCTGTTACACTTCATTGACAACCGTAAAGCCGAATTCATTCGGCTCATTAATAAAGCATAACCATCAGCTAAATTTCATCGTTTTCAGCATCTCCTCAAAGAGTTCCAAATGGTTATTTGACACTCAAATTTCAAAAAATAGTAAAGAAATTCTTTACCTTCCACTTTATTTTACCAAATCCATATTTTAATCACCTGTTAAACATAAAACGATGTTAACCAATCAAATAAAACCTTTCTTTTTTGCAGTAATGGTTTTGCTGACCGCCTTTACTTTTTCTTCCTGTAATTCGGAAAAAAACGCAGTAGAGCCCCCAAAAGTCAGCGGGATCAATATCGAAGGACTCCAGGCACCGGCCGCCAAAAAAGTGCCGAAAGAAATGACCATTTTTGGAAATACCAGAATAGACAACTACTATTGGCTCAACCAGCGGGAAGACCAGGAAGTGCTGGACTACCTGAATGCCGAAAACGATTACACCGCCAAAGGCCTCAAAGGAACCGAAGCGTTCCAGCAGGAATTGTACGACGAAATGATCGCACGGATCAAACAAACGGATATGTCGGTGCCCTACAAATACAACGGCTATTATTACATCACCCGTTTTGAGGAAGGCAACGAATATCCTATTCACAGTCGTAAAAAAGGCACACTGGAGGCCACCGAAGAGATCATGCTCAATGTCAATGAGCTGGCCAAAGGCTATGATTATTATGCAGTGGCCGGAATGGAGGTCAGCCCTGACAATAAAATACTCGGGTATGGCGAAGACACCCTGAGCCGCAGGAAATACACTTTACGGTTTAAAAACCTGGAAACGGGAGCAATGCTGCCCGACCAGATTCCGAATACGACCGGAGGGCTGACGTGGGCTAATGACAATAAAACCGTTTTCTACACACAAAAAGACGACGCGCTTCGTGCCTATAAAATCTTCAAACACAAACTGGGTACACCGACCAGTCAGGATGTTGAAGTTTACCACGAAGCAGATGAAACGTTCAGCGTTTTTATCTATAAATCCAAATCCGAAAAATACCTCATCATGGGGTCATATCATACGTTAACGGCGGAATACAAAATTCTGGAGGCCGATAACCCCGACGGAGAATTTCGGGTTTTTGAACCCAGAGATACCAAAAACAACCTGGAATATTCCATCGCGCATTTTGGCGACAAGTTCTATATCAGAACCAACCTGGATGCCAAAAATTTCCGCCTGATGGAAACTCCGGAGGGCAAAACGGGTAAAGAAAACTGGAAAGAAGTGATCCCCCACCGGGAGGATGTCCTGCTGGAAGGCATGGAAGTATTCAAGGATCACCTGGTTTTGTCAGAAAGGGTAAAGGGAATCAGGCAGCTTTTTGTAAAACCATGGAAAGCGGCCGGACACTATATCGATTTTCCGGAAGAGGCTCATACGGCTTATGTTTCCACTAATCCCGATTTTGATACCGAAATTTTACGCATCGAGTACCAATCCATGTCCACCCCGAACTCCATTTATGATTATGACATGAATACCCGGACAATGAAGCTTCTGAAACAGGAAGAGGTGGTCGGTGACTTCGATCCCGCCAATTACCAGACCGAGCGCGTTTTTGCCAAAGCACGCGATGGTGTGGAAGTACCGATTTCCATCGTTTATAAAAAGGGCGTTAAAAAAGACGGTTCTGCCCCTTTGATGCTCTACGGTTATGGTTCCTACGGGTACAGCATGGAGCCGGGCTTTAGTTCCATGCGATTGAGCCTGCTGGACCGGGGATTCATCTACGCCATTGCCCATATTCGCGGCGGACAGGAAATGGGAAGACAATGGTATGAAGATGGCAAAAAATTGAAAAAGAAAAACACCTTTACCGACTTCATCGACTGCGCTGAATATTTGATTGCCAATGATTACACTTCAAAGGGCAATGTTTATGCCAGTGGCGGCAGTGCCGGAGGCTTACTTATGGGAGCGGTGGTCAATATGCGCCCCGACCTGTGGAACGGCGTTGTGGCGGGAGTCCCTTTTGTGGATGTGGTCACCACCATGCTCGACGAGAGCATTCCTCTGACCACAGGTGAATTCGACGAATGGGGCAATCCCAAGGAAAAAGAATATTACGAATACATGAAATCTTATTCGCCATACGACAATGTGGAGGCCAAGGATTACCCGGCCATGCTCGTCACCACGGGATTGCATGACTCCCAGGTACAGTATTTTGAACCCGCCAAATGGGTAGCCAAAATGCGGGAGATGAAAACCGATAACAACCCATTATTCCTGCATTGTAATATGGAAGCCGGCCACGGCGGCGCCTCCGGACGATTCAAGAGGTATAAGGACAGAGCCCTGGAATATGCGTTTATCCTGGACCGGGCAGGATTGAATACAGTGGAGATTAAGGATTAGGAAAAATTAACCGCAGCACCTGCTGTTCGAATGCAGAGCAGGTGCTGTGGTTAAAAACACCAGGTCAGCGGATGATTATTTATCAATCCACAAAACTATGCCTGATCTGTAACAACAGCTTAGGAAAAACGACAACTTTTAACCCGCGGAAAAGTCTCCGCACCCGCTCGTTTGTTTTTCCAGAGAGGAGGAAGTCCATCCTAATCATCCCATTTCATATGAAAAATTTGATATTCCCGTATGATTGCTTGCCGGGAATTTGAAGGGTCGTATTTTTGGAAAAATTTCATAGTTGCCTTTGTTTTTTGTGCCCTGCCAGGCTAATGGGCTAATCTGTTACTTTAAAACAGAAAAATAGGCAAACTCTAACTCTAATGTTTCAACTAAAATTTCGTTTTTCCCTGCGTCAAAACCTGATGTGGTCCATTTTACCGGAAAGGCATTTACAAAATTCCATGACTTTAATGAATTCCCTTTTTTATCTAATAAACTTACCACAATGGAATGGGTCTTTATGGCGGCACTCATTTCATCCAGGGTATCAAAACACCATTTCGCAATGGCTGAATCTTTTGGAATGATACCTCTTTTCAACACCAAATTCGAATATTTTGATGAGGCGGGCACCCTGTGAATAAAGGGGTTGTTCCCCCCTTCTGAAATTTCTTCCGTCTCCATATTCATGGTTATTCCGGAAACTTCTTTAAAAAAAACTGCCTGTCCGCCCATGCCTTCAAGCAGGGACAATGCAAAATAAAAACTAACCGGTGGATACATTTCACTCATGCTTCTGTACTTTATACTTTACAAATCTAAATATTGCAGACAACTTTCATTGTTAATCTAGCTTAAATTTCTCAAAAGTTTTACCATTGAATTTATACGGTCCATCATCGTGAGTTGCGATCCATAACTCCCCCAGATTGTCCTTATAAATGGAGAAAAGCGGAATGTCCTTTTCTCCATCTTTAACCGGGTAATGTATGAGTTCTTTTCCGTTGCTTCGCCAAACCCCTTCCAGGTAGCTTACCATCCAGATGTCTCCATTATCGTCGGCAGCCATCGACATAAAATAGGGGGCTTCTTTCCCCGGTCTTTCTATTCCTGTTTCCCTTTTATAATTTATTGGCTGGAGTCCATTACTTTCCATACTATCGGGTAAGATCCTGAACTTATAATTTGTATTGCAAATCCAAAAATACCCGTTCGCATCTTCTGTTATCGAACGTATTCCAAAAGCTCCCCCTTCAGGTGTTTCCGTCAATTGCTGTTCATACATCCAGCTTAATTTTTTTCCATCATAACGGTAAACACCCAGGCTGGAAGTGCCAAACCAAATACTTCCTTTATGGTCTTCATATATGGAGTAAATGCCATAAGGGCTATAGGAAACATTGGGATATTTGGCGTAAAATTCGTCTTCGAGCGGGCTTTTAGGGAACTTTAAATGGTATAAGTTTTTTCCGTCATACCGATAAGGTCCATTGCTATCCCATCCCATTCGGAACCACAAATCACCGGGTTCCAATTTCCATTCATTCCCCGAAGAATTGTCTTCCATTACTTCCAGAGGGGCAAATTTTTGTCCGTCAAACTTGCTGATACCCTCCTGAGTATCAAAGAAAATGTTTCCGGATTTGTCTTCCTGCACGCCCAGGATCCAGGAACCGATGAATCCGTCTTTTGTTGTGAAAAGAACAAGACTTTTTCCATCATACCTGTATAATCCTTTTTCCTTACTGGCAAACCAATAGTTATTTTTCCTGTCCTGATAAACCAAAGTAGCCTTCGGATCAAGTTCGGAAACCGTTTTTCCAATGGATTCCTGTTTAAAAGGTGCTGGTGTCGTTTCGGTATTGCTTTGTCCGGTACAGGAAATAATTAAGGAAGTCCATATGATTAAAAGGGAATATTTTTTTAGTGCAGTCATTTTTTTATTTGTCTTATTAGGTTACATTGTATTAAATTTTACCCCTCTAAAAATAACCGCCAATTTCCAAATAAGGAACAGTTCAAAAATAAATTGACAATTTTAATCATGTAAATCACTGAAAATCAAAACTTTTACATTTTTAATTTATCATTCTAAATTTTACATTTCCCTAAGGATATACCCCACAAGTTAATTGTTTTCACAATTCCTTGTCATCGACAGAGTTGCACCCTGTATGATCCGTCTTTCAAATACCGGGAATTCCCTCAGACCTGGCTGGTCAATTCCGCATAATCGTCGATGCTTTTGCGGATGATCTGCCGGGCTACGTCAGCGTTTTGAAAATCTTCGACTTCCACGGTTTTGTTTTCCAGTTTTTTATAATTCTCAAAGAAATTCCTCAACTCTTTAAAGAAATGTTCTGGCAACTCTGAAATATCATTCATATGATTGACACTCATATCGTGAAGGGCTACGGAGATGATTTTATCATCCAGCTCTCCCCCATCCAGCATTCTCATTACGCCAATCACTTTTGCCGATACGATGCACCGGGGCACCAGGGTAATCTGAGACAACACCAGGATGTCCAAAGGGTCTTTGTCATCACAATAGGTCTGTGGAATAAAACCATAGTTGGCAGGATAATACATGGAGGAATACAAAACACGGTCCAATATCAGGAGCCCGGATTCTTTGTCTATTTCATATTTGGCTCTTGAGTTTTTCGGTATTTCGATAATGGCATTTACTACTTCCGGAGCATTTTCGCCTATATTGACTTTGTGCCATGGGTTAGTCGGATCTATCATCATTGGTATTAAACTATTTTACAGGTAATTGAAAACTTTTCGGGCCTGCGGATTGGGCATGCCATTAATTTGATAAAATTCGTCCCAATATACCTGACTAAAACCATTCTTTCAAATTAGATTTGATTTCCCCTAAATAGAAATTCAAAAGTCTCGTTTCAGGGCATCCCATGAAACGACCATTCCAAGGGAAGCACGTCCGAATGTGTTTGTTTTTTTTCGTGTTGAATGTTGGTGATTTAAAAAGGGTTAAATGGAGTTAAAACCAATCCGTTGAAACCATCCTGAACTATCGGTCTGGCCTGGCAGCCTGACAAACATGGAATGAACGGCGTTCAACCTGAAACTACTTTTTATAATTTGAACCCGATTTTTCAATCCATTCCATATCAAAAAAACGGAGGCTGCCCGTTGAACTACCGGACAGCCTCCAAGTTTAGATTACCAACTATTATTAACTAACTAAACTATTCCAAAGGATGCACTGTACACCATTCGGCACAGGCTCCATCGTATAATTTCACATTTTCATATCCGAGGATATTTTTAAAAGCGACATAAGCCACCGCACCACGAACACTTGTTTTACAGAGGAAGATGACTTCTTTGTCAGGGCTGAGGCCGTATTTTTCGGCGAGGGCCATCAAATCTTCTTTAGATTTGAAAGCACCTGTTTCTGTTTCCACCTCTACGTAATCCATGTTGACAGAGCCGGGAATATGACCTTTTTTATCTCCTGAAACGGCGGTTTCACCGGAGTATTCCTCAGGGGTACGAACGTCCACAACAATAACTTCCGGGTTTTTGATATTTTCACTCACGTAATCGGTGGAAGCGTATATCGCTTCATTAACCGTCGGGGTGAAAGTGACCGGTTTGCGTGCTTTGGGGGGCTGGGCAGTTAACATAACCCTCGCTTTTTTCCATTCATTTTCATCGTTGTGTAAGATCTTTACGTTTTCCGCACCGATGTACTTGAGTATCCAGTACAGACGGGAAGAGTATTTCTGAGAACCTTCATCGTACAATACGATCTCGCTTTTTTCACTGATGCCTAGTTTTCCAAAGAAAGCTGCCAGGTCTTCCACCGGTTTTACCACACCGCTTACGTCTCCGTCTTTGTAAAGGTCGTTGTGGTTGACGTTGATCGCATTCTGTACGTGAGCCCTGTCGTAAGTTTTGCCTTTGCTGCCATCGAGAATGACCAATTCTTTATTCGCTTTGGCAAGATCCTTAAACTGATCTATGGTGATGATATCCACCTGGGCATTGGCGCTGATCCATCCGGAGAGGATCACCAGCAGGGATAATATTATTTTATTTATCGTTTTCATGTTTATTTGTTTAGATTTTTTTGTTAAAAGACTACCTGCAATTGAAAGAGGAGCGCATCATTTGGAACTTCCACGTTACCGTTTTCTTCTGCTTTGTAAAGATAATTTACCTGCAAACGAGTCCATTCATTAAAGAAATAATTGATACCGTAAGTAATAATGGTTTGCTGATCGCCTAAGGTTTCAGCAGCTGCGTTGGGTTCGTAAAATTCATATTTAATAACGGGCTGAACTCTCCAGGGGGTCATATACATACCCTGAACGAAGTAGCCGTTACGATCCACAGAACCCTGGTGCAATTCAACATCGCCTCCACAACCACCACCGGTAGTATAGGAACCTACGTCGGAACCTTTCGTATATTCCCCCTGCACGAGGAAGTTTTTGTATTTCAATTCAACATCAAATCCGAGTCTTTCACGGGTATCATCTTCTTCCAGTCCGGCACCGGATGGATGAGCACCAAAACGGTAGCTGGCTCCAACGGTAATGAATTCAAATGGATGGAAAGTCAAACGGCCGATCATATCTTTTTTAGCGTTGTTATCTTTGAAGTTGCGGCCGGTGCCGTTCACTACGGCGAAAGAGTATCCAAACAGGTTTTTGGTTTTGGAGCCAAACAAACTGAGCGTATCCGTACCTCCTGAGATCATTACCCCAAAGTCCCTGATCGGACCGGAGAGATTGTTGACCACTTCAGAACGGTTGATGGTATTCAACTTGTGGCATGCGGTGATCTGTTCCAGGCCGAAAGGCGTTTTGAATTGGCCGAAGGAAATTTTTGCATAAGGGCCAAAACGGTTGTAGGTAATAAAAGCATCCAGTATAGCAGCACCTCTGGTATCTGCGTTAATGGTCGGACTAAATTCGGTCAGCACATAATAACTGAAATCGTAAGGAACGGATCCCATGACGCCGATACGGGCGCGGTTGAAGTAGAAATTATTGGTATTTAAAGATTTGCCGGAAGCCGTTTCTCCTAAGAACTGGAAATCTGCCTGGGGCTGGATGTATCCGAACAACTGGACTCCGTCATCTCCTGAAGGTTCCATACAACCCTGAGCAAAAGACAGATTGGAAAAAGCAAGGAAAGCCAGCACAGCAATAAATATTAACCTTTTCATTTTATTGAATATTCGTTTAGTTAGTAATAAAATTGCGCCTTACCCTTCAACCTTTCTGTTTCGATCTGCTCAAGGGATAACCCAGCCTGAAAGCCGGAAGGCGCAATTTGTTGATTAACCGATCTGTCGGTTGATCCGACTGCTTTTGTGTCTATTTAGGATCGTGCATTAATCCGGTACCGTCGTAGTATCCGAAGTTCATTTCACTTGAAGAACCGTTACCTTTCCAGGCGACTGAACCTGAACCAGCTGCCAAATTAGTGTGAACAATGGCATTGGCTCCAAACTTAAGGCTCTGTGCGTTGTATCCCAAAACGTTCAGCCATGCAGTGGTGATGGAAGAAGTCTGGCCGGTGTAGCAGTAGGTTACTACCGTTTTAGCAGGATCAATATTGGACAATGTGTTGAGACTCATGTCTTCGTCGATGCGGTAAGCGCCGTTGATGTGTCCGTAGGCATCCCATGCAGTCAGCGCCCATTTATTGATGATGAAGTAATTTCCAGGATTGTCCAGAACATCAGTTTTTGCAATACCCCAATCTGATTTGGCCAAAGCTGCCTCCACGCGGGCTCTTAAAATGTCTTCTCCATTTACCTCGCCTGTAACCACGGAAGGATCGTCAAATGTGCTCAGTGCCGGAGGGGTGCCTGTAGTCACCCAGTTGGGAGAAGCAAAATCGGTGGCATTGGAGTTCCATGATCCTGCAAAGTCTTCGTGCCAGCAGCTCATTCCCCATTTTAAAGTTTTCGCATTGTATCCCATCAATCTCAGTAAACCTGTTGCTCTTGCTGCAGTCTGTCCGGTATAACATACGAGAAGAAAGGTCTTGTCTTTTCCTGCGGTCTCTGCTGCGGTCAATAGGTCAGCCAAAGCAACATTCTGAGCATTTTTTATATGCCCTGCGGCAAAAGCATCTGCAGATCTGATGTCAAAAATAGTGTAATTCGGAACTGAAAAGTCAACAGGATCTACACTGAGGCCACTTGCACCTACCACCCAACCGTTCAGCACATCAGCCAGGTCGAGATTGTTCTGAGCCATGTAAGTGGTCAGTTTTTGATATTCAGTTTCGGTGGCTTCCTCTTTGCAACTCATCATGGTGAGGAGAGGAATAATTGCTAATACGAACAAAAATTTTACTGCGTTTTTCATGTTAAATTATTTTTTCAATCAACAAATTTTATTTCGAAAGAATGGAATAAACAATTTTATTTGCCATCATTCGTATGCAAAATTCCTGTCGATTGAAATTTTGTTCCATGACTTCTGTCAATGTTTTTGGTGACGGAAGTCAGTTTTGCGCCTGCTTCGGGCTGGAGGCCTGATTTTATAAGGGGGTTACGAAATGACTAAAAAATGAACTTTTTTTCATAATTGACATATATCAATTCCGGGTTGTTAATAAGTCAGATTTAATGTAATTTTATGCTGTTTAATCAATGATAAATTACATAATGGAAGATTTCGGAAATTGTACCATAGCTTGTCGTCATCAGGATTGTTTTAATTTTTTGACGGCAGACGAACGCAATAGGCTTGAAAAAAACAAGATATCGATCAATTACCGCAAAGGAGAAAATATCATTAAACAGGGAACTTCTGTCAATCACATTCTTTTTTTAAAATCGGGGCTGGCTAAAATATATCTCGAAGGATCCAGTAAGGATCTGATCCTGAAGATTGTTCCCCCCCAACATTTTATCGGGCTTTCTTCCCTGCGATGTAAGGATGACCTGTACATTTATTCCTCCTCTGTGTACATCGATAGCCGTGTGGATCTCATCGATAAAGAATTTTTCATTAAACTTATCGAGAACAATCCCAAATTCGCCCTCAGTGTCATCAGTATCATCAATGAGGCTACCGCTGTGAGCTATCGCCGCGTTTACAGCCTTACCACCAAACAAATGCATGGCAAGGTGGCCGACCTCCTGATCTGTATGAGTGAGAATATTTTCCTGGACGAGCAATTTAATGTACCGATCTCCAGGAAGGATTTTTCTGAATTACTGGGCCTCTCCGTGGAGAGTGTGGTGCGTGTTTTCAAGGAGTTTAAAGACAATGGACTGGTGAGTATCCGGGGTACCCAGTTCAAGCTGCTGGATATTGCAGGACTCAAAGAAATTAGTAATTACGGTTGATCATACCTGAGAATCCACAAAAAATTCTAAATTTGGCGGATAATAATATGGTATGAAAAAAATATTCCTTTCTGTTCTTTTTCTCTCCTGTATGTCTTTGGGTGCTTTAACGGCACAGAATACGCAGGATGAGGACTCAGAATTTATTCGAAAAATATACGACGAGGCTTTGACCCACAGCAATAGCTACGAATGGTTGAAGTATTTGTCGGTGGAAATTGGCGCCCGATTGTCCGGTTCGGCAGAAGCCGCGGCAGCAGTGGAATTTACCCGGCAAATGATGGACAGCCTTGGGTTGGATGACGTCCGGCTCCAGGAAGTGATGGTCCCCCATTGGGTACGCGGTGATAAGGAAATTGTCCGGATCGTTCATTCCGGAATGGGAGATGTGGATCTTCATGCACTGGCCCTGGGCAACACGGTAGGAACCGGCCCGGACGGACTTGTGGCTGAAGTTGTCGAAGTGCATGGACTGGATGAACTCGAAGCACTGGGCAGAGCGGGCATCGAGGGCAAGATCGTTTTTTACAATCGCCCGATGGACCCCAAGCATATTCATACCTTCAGAGCTTATGGCGGGGCAGTGGATCAACGGACGCGCGGTGCAGCCGCTGCAGCCCAATACGGTGCCGTGGCCACCCTGGTACGGTCCATGACCACCAGCCTGGATGATGTGCCGCATACCGGGGTGCAAATTTATAAGGATGGCGTTCCGCAAATCCCGGCCACGGCCATCAGCACCAACGACGCAGAATTGCTCAGCCGGTTGCTCAAAAAAGAAAAAGTAAAAGTATATATCCGCTCCAATTGCCGGATGCTGGAAGAAAAACTTTCCTACAACGTGATTGGTGAAATTCGCGGAAGCGAATTCCCGGATGAGATCATTTTAGTGGGCGGCCATCTCGATTCATGGGATGTCGGCCAGGGCGCTCATGATGACGGTGCCGGCTGCGTGCAATCGATGGATGTACTGGCCATGCTGCGCCAATTGGGGTATAAGCCCAAAAGAACTCTCCGGGCAGTGATGTTCATGAATGAAGAAAACGGAGGCCGCGGGGGCGATAAGTATTGGGCCGTTTCCAACGAAAAAGGAGAATTTCACCTGGGAGCCATCGAATCCGATTCGGGAGGTTTCAGCCCACGGGGATTTACCTGTGATGCGGAAGAGTCTGTTTTTGACAATCATTTTGAAAGAGCCATGAGCTGGGGCGAACTGTTTAAGCCCTATGGCGTGACTATCGAAAAAGGAGGATCGGGTGCCGACGTCGGGGGCGGAAAAAGCCAGAAAGGGGCACTCTTCGGGTTGAGGCCGGATTCTCAACGATATTTCGACCTGCACCATACGAATGATGATCTTTTTGAAAAGGTCAACAAACGTGAACTGGAACTGGGCGCCGCCGCAATGACAAGTCTGGTGTATCTTTTGGATCAACACGGACTGGACTGATAAAAGGTTAAAGACTAAAGGTTAAAGGGCACTTAGAACAACCCCGACCTAATTGGTTTAGAACATTTAACCGCCGACTATAACCAGGTATAGCGTCCCGGCATCGTATATCGAGGACAGGCTACCACAACATTCTCTTTAGGTTACGGTGCGATGCACCTTAGATAGATTTTAGAATCTTTTTATAACAAATTTATCGGTGCTCTGAACCTGTTATAATTTTCGGCGGTTATTAAATCAAATTCAATGAGGTACGGGAATTCCCTGCGCTCAACTGGAACCTGGAACTTTGAACAGCCCCCACAGTGAACCACACAATCTCAACAGATACCATGGAAAAAACAGTGAAATTGCACGATCTGACTTTCATCCCTTTTATCCGGGAAGCTCAAATCCTGGGAAAAGTGGATGAAATGGCTCAACAACTTTCCCATAAATATGCCGACAAGAACCCGCTTTTTCTCGGGGTACTCAACGGAGCTTATATCTTCGCTGCCGATCTTGTACGGGCCTTTGGGGGCAACTGTGAAATTTCCTTTATCAAACTTTCTTCCTACCGGGGAACAAAATCCACCGACAACCTGGCGACCCTGATCGGGTTGGCCGAACCGATAGAAGGAAGGCATTTGATCATTGTGGAAGACATTATCGATTCCGGGCACACTCTCCATAAATTCATCCCCGAATTGATGGCTCTTGGACCTGCTTCCATTGAAGTGGCCGCACTGTTGGTCAAACCCGAAGCCATGGAATACGAAGTGGATGTCCATTACAAAGGATTCGAGATTCCCCCTGCTTTTGTGGTGGGTTACGGACTCGATTATGACGGGCTGGGTCGGAATTTGAGGGATATTTACCAATTGAAAATCGGTGATTGATTATCCTATTCATTTTTTTAGTAAATTGCATGGATTGAACTCATAGTATAACCTTGGCGCAAAAAAAAATAATATAAAATATTCATGTCAGCAGTCTGGATCATTTTTTTTCTGTTTTTGTCTGCGTTGTTTTCGGGTTCGGAAATAGCCTTCGTTTCAGCCAATAAATTAAATATTGAGCTGAAAAAAAAACGTGGAGGACGAAGGGGGCGGGTCATTACCCATTTTTATGACAAACCGTCCCGGTTTATGGGCGCCATGCTTATTGGCAATAATATTGCATTGGTCGTTTTTACGGCCCTCATGACGATTCCCATCGAACAGTTTTTTATCTCAAAGTTTGGATTTGTTCACGACAGCGCTTCCATGCTCTTTTTGAGCACTGTGATTATTACGGTGGTCGTATTGATTTTCGGAGAATTTTTGCCCAAAGCGCTTTTTCAGCTTTACGGGGCGGACCTGCTTTATTTGCTTGCCCTACCGCTGAGGGGGCTGCAGGTTTTACTCATCATTCCTACCCGCATGATGACGCAGCTGACCAATTTCATTCTCAATAATGTATTTAAAACAGAGTTGAAAAAAGGAGAGGAAGTTTTTACCCGGCATGACCTGATCAGTTTCATACAGGATACCACTGCCGAGAGTGATAAAGAAGATATCGATAAAAGCCTTTTTAATAAAGCGCTCCATTTAAAAGACAAAAAAGTACGTTCCTGTATGATCCCGCGTACGGAAATCAACACCATTGATGTGGAGGAATCGGTGACGGCCCTGGAGAAACGATTTGCCGAAACCAAACATTCACGCCTGTTGGTGATTGAAGAGGATATTGATGAAGTACTTGGGTATGTTCACCACCAGCAGTTGTTTATAAATCCAAAGTCCATCAGGGAGATCGTGCTTGAAATACCCTTTACGCCCGAAGTTACCCCAGTCATTGAACTGATGAACATTTTTATCAAAAAACACGTCAGCATCGCTTGTGTTGTGGATGAGTTCGGGGGCATTTCAGGCCTCATCACCCTGGAGGATATCCAGGAAGAGATCTTCGGTGAGATCGAAGACGAGCACGACATTGAGGAATATGTGGAAGTAGCCATTTCCGAGGATGAATTCCGGTTTTCCGGACGCCTGGAAATCGACTACCTCAATGAGAAGTATGATCTCAATTTGCCGGAAGGCGACTACCATACCTTGTCCGGCTATATCGTAATGACAACGGGCAATATCCCTGACGAAGGCAAGTCAAAAGAGTTGGGAGACTTCCTTTATACCTTTGAATCGGTATCCAATACAAAAATTGAAGTGGTAAAAATGACCCGATTGAAAGAAGAGGACAAAAAGGAGAAGAACGGTTAGGTTACAAATGAGCAATGGATTTTGAGGCGACCGGGCCTGTCTTTTTAGCGTAGTCCGTGTCAGGCCCCCGCAACCCGTCAACCATCAACTAAAATATAGTATGAAAAAATTAGCACCCATTTGTCTGTGCCTCCTGCTGGGTACGCTTGCCATGGCCCAGGAATCCTACAACACCATATCGGCCAAAGCTTCTGCCATCGAATCCAGGGTGATCGAGTGGCGGCGTGATTTTCATCAAAATCCTGAACTGAGTAAC
The DNA here is from genome assembly GCA_020636105.1 of Lewinellaceae bacterium. NCBI lineage: Bacteria > Pseudomonadati > Bacteroidota > Saprospiria > Saprospirales > Lewinellaceae > Lewinellaceae bacterium. The sequence goes on along the minus strand of JACJYL010000001.1, from coordinate 4,434,331 downwards.
CGGGAATTCAAAACGGCAGAAAAGATCGCGACCCATTTACGGTCGTTGGGTCTGGAGGTAAAAACAGGCGTGGCGCATACAGGCGTCGTGGGCATTTTGAGGGGCGCGCTGCCCGGTCCTGTGGTGGCTTTGAGAGCGGATATGGATGCCTTGCCGGTGACGGAACGGGCGCCGATCGCCTTTGCCTCAAAGGAGAAATCCACCTTCCTGGGTAAGGAAGTCGGGGTGATGCATGCCTGCGGACACGACACCCATGTGGCCATGCTGATGGGCGCGGCAGAGATCCTGACCTCCATGCAAAAAGACCTCCAGGGTACGGTGGTTTTCATTTTTCAGCCTGCCGAAGAAGGGGCGCCTCCGGGAGAAGAAGGTGGCGCCGAACTCATGGTGAAGGAAGGCGTCTTGAAAGACAATAAGGTGGATGTGATCTTCGGGCTGCACATCAACAGCCTGACGGAAGTGGGCAAAATAAAATACAAACCCGGCGGAGCCATGGCGGCCGTCAACCGGCTCACCATAAAAGTAAAAGGCAAACAAACCCACGGTTCCACTCCCTGGACCGGGGTCGATCCCGTCACCATTTCCGCAGAGATCATCCTGGGCTTGCAGCTTATCGTCAGCCGCCAGACGGAACTGACCAAAGAAGCGGCCGTCATCAGCATCGGCAAGATCGAGGGCGGCGTAAGAAGCAACATCATTCCCGAAGAAGTGGAGATGATCGGCACCATTCGCACCCTCGACACAGACATGCAAAAGATCATCCACGACAAGATCCGCCTCACGGCCACCAAGATCGCCGAAAGCTGGGGCGCCGAAGCCGAGGTGACCATAGAAAAAGGCTACCCCGTGACCTACAACGACCCTGCCCTCACCGAAAAAATGCTGCCCACCATCCAGCGTACCGCCGGAGCGGAAAACGTCATTTTGGAGCACGCCAAAACCGGGGCCGAAGACTTTTCCTTTTTTGCCAATGAAGTACCCGGCCTGTTCCTTTTCCTCGGCGGTATGCCCATAGGAAAGAACCCTTCCGAGGCCGGTCCGCACCATACGCCCGACTTCTACATCGATGAAAGCGGTATGAAACTCGGGGTGGAGACCCTTTGTAACCTGACGCTGGATTATATGCGGATGAAGCGATAGAAGCCGTTTATTAAACATGAGTTCATCCCGAATTTTCAAAAACTGTCTGAAATAGAAATTCTTTGATTATTTGAAGTATTTTTTAAATGTAAAACCTGCCTGCAGACGCAGGAAGGCAGGTGTAAAAGTGAGTGGGCAAAAGGTTTGGGTTTTGGAAAAAAGTCATTTTTTGTCGCAAAACACCTAACCCACGACCCAAACACTTCTAAATTTTGCGGTTACTTGTTTTAAACTTTGCCTGCTGCCGCGACGGAAGGCAGGTTTTGCGGTTTATTTCTTTTGTAAAAGAAAAATCCCGAATTTAATCTGATTAGATGAAATTCGGGATGAACTGTGTTCATCTCCAAATTTTTTTCGGAAAATCAGAAAATTTTATTTGGCAAAATAATGTTTTAGTCTGTATTCCGGATCAAATTTTTGTCCAGTTATAGCTATAGTGAAAGCGATTTTCAGCAACTTATTGGCCACCGCAATCATGGCTACTTTAAATGGTTTTTTCTTTGCAATATAGAGTCTTTCAAATAGTTCCTTACATACAGGGTTAAACCTTTTGGCACTTAAAGCACATTCATAAAGTAACTTTCGAAGATAGGATGACCCTAACTTGCAGATGTGTGAAGCTCCCTTAACACTTACTCCTGACTCGTATGTCCGAGGAGCTAACCCCACATAGGCTATCAAAGCTTTATATGATCCAAACTTGGTAAAGCCTCCAGTTATTAGGATTAAGGTGGCTACCGTTTTGGGACCTAAACCGGGAATTGATCGTAAAGAAGCCTCTAATTCTTTGTAATGTTCTTTAATGCTATTATTGATAAGGCATTGTATTTCTTGTAAATGTTTCTCTAATTTTACTATTTGGCACTTTATTATTTCAAGGGCTTCTTTACTGGGGTCTGGTACAAGTTCAAAGTTTTTTTGTTGATTGATTAATGCCGTCTTTTGTTTTGTTAATTGTGCAGAAACTGTCATTAACTGTTGAAGTTGTCTTAAATGTGTCGGTGGAGCTGTCCAACTTTCAGGCTTAAATACTTGGCCATACTGGGCAATAACATAAGCATCTACCCTATCTGTTTTTGCCCTCTTGAGATTCAATCGAGAAAAATACTTTACACGCAAAGGGTTGACTACACTAACACGTTTATCATGCTCAACTAAATATAATGCCAACCCTACATGATAAGATCCCGTTGCTTCTATTATGCATAAGTCCTGATCACTAAGGTTTTTAGCAAACTTTTGCCAACCTTGAGCATCATTATTAAAACGGCTTTCTTCTAATAGAGCCCCTTGTGATAAAACGCAGACATCAAAACTATCTTTTGATATGTCAATTCCTACAAAACGATCAGATTGTTTCATACTAAATCGGTAAATTTGTGTTGATAAAATAACTTCTGTTATGCCTCATCTATCTTACTCAGGCTTTTTGCCTAACAAACTGTCCGAGGTGAAACAGAGAAAAGGAAGCGGGACTGGCTATCCCGAACTGTCTTAATGACAAATGACTCATTATAGTCTTATGCCGCTTCCTTATTTTTTCATTTCAAATTTACCAAATTTAATTTCCTGCCCCTAAGGTAAGATGACTCATGTTTGTTATCGATTTTAATTATTTGATAATCAACCATTAAAGGTTGGAAATCAAAGTTTTTGAACATCACATTTTGAGTTTCTTTAAATTTGGGGATGTTCCGATATAACTTAGTTAGCACCAATTAACAAATGACCGAGAAGAAAAAATTAGACGAGAATCAAATTTGGACAACGGTAATGACAGTATTGCCTGTTGTGATTTTGATGAATGCAGGTAATGAATTGACTGATGATAATGGAATGCGTGTTTTATATGCAGGTGCTTTTGGAGGCATTGGCGGGTTAATAGGTTTTGTAGCAAATTACCTGACAAAAGACAAAAATAGATTTGTAAAAATACTGACCTCTATCTTAATCGTCTTAAGCTGCGGTTTAACCTTGTTTTTTCTCTCGTCCAAACCAACTGATGCTGAGATTTTAGATAAAGAATGGACAACTCAAAAGATAGGGATGATTGAATTTGATTCACCGACCAAACTTGAATTACAGACAAGTGAAATTCCTGAATCAGTAAAATGGTTTTATAGCGAAATGAACCTGTATTCTGATGAAGGGGCTGATAGAATAACCTCATTCATGGAAAGCAAAATTCTTATTGACACTCTAACAATTGAAAATGCCTATTCAGGTGCATTAGAGGGAATGCTGAGTAAATTGGATGTGAATATGGACAATGTTGAATTAGAGGTTTTTGGTGCAGATGAAGAAGAAGTTTCATCTATGTTCTCATTTGAGCTGAACGGAAAAAAAGTCAATGGATATGGATTCATGTATATGAATAAAGATAGGCTTGAGTCAATATGGTTAATGCCTCTGAAAAGAGGTTTTTCTAAAGATTACATTGAAGAATTTGAAGCAGGGATAATACCTGATTATGAATAAAAAAAAGGTGCTAACACTGTATATGAAATCATAGCACCCTGCGGGATGCTACGCTTCATCCACTAACCGTTGGCAGTAATCAAAAAAGATAAAATGATAAGACTACTGTTATTCCTTGTCCTATTCAGTTGCAAAAGAGAGAGCTACAAGGAAGGAAATGTGGATAATGAAATATTCCATGGAATAAAACATAATGTCAACTTTCAAATAAGTTCAAGGGTTGACACGACAAATAGCAATGTAAAAGAAGTGCTGGGTTTATATGAAAATTATATCAATTCCCAACCAGATTCAATTTATGATAATCCATATTGGAACAGCGAAGAAAAAGCACGTTTTAAAGATTTTGACTTTTCCCGAATTAGTATCTACAACGGAATAAATAGCAGTCAACTTTTTAGAATTTATACACCGTTTGTTCTTTCAATTGAACCAATAAATGAAAAATATCAAATAAGGGTACTGTACTCAAATTCAGCCACAGAACCACCTTATGTGGGTTCAAAAGTATGGTGTATTCATAAACTTAATGCCATAAGAGAGAAAGGGACTTGGAGACTTGAAAATCTTTTAGCTGATAAAACAAGGAACTGGATGAAAAAGCAAGTAGGCTTTGTTGAATATATATTTCCCCGTGAATATCAATTCAATACTGAAAGAGCAAATAAAGCATTAGTATTTTGCAACGAGATGGTTAGACGGTTTAATCCCGAATTTAATGAATCATTCAGGTTCTATTTGGCTAATGGTATTGATGATATGGGCGAACTCGAAAATTTCGACTACATTTTTTCAGGTGTAACAACAGGAAAGGCAAGGGAGGGTATGATTTTGTCAAGTAAAGGCGATGAATTTTACCCGCATGAATTTATTCACAAATTACTACCAGTCAATGAAAATAGAGGGCACGTAATAGAAGAAGGATTAGCAACTTTTCTGGGAACAAAAGAAGATTCAAATGAATATTTGACTATGATGCGAAAATTAGCGAACGATTATAAAAGTGGAGAATCCTATTCATTAGAAAATATTCTCAATAATATGACTCAATGGAATGGGTATCCAAGTGCTTATCCAGGAGGGGCGTTGATTTGTGAAGTTATCCATGAAACGGGTGGGGATAAAGGGATTAACCAATTAGTTAGAGGTAATACCAAAACTTATAGTGAAATAATTAGCCTTACTGGAAGTATTTTGCAACTAAAAGAGGCTGATGTAATCCAATTAATTGAAAAGAAAATAACAGAATTTGAATAAAACAAGACTGCTGCCAATATTAAAGGCTAAAATGTTCATAGCGGCTATGCGCCGCTACGCCATTTAGCCTAACCGTTAAACAAAAATGGTAGAATGTTTGACGAATTGACTCTTTTAACGTAAATTTAGTCAATAAAAACACTTAAATGAAGTTAATACGTCGAATAATCGAAGATCAAGTGATTAAAAGCCTTGTTCCAAATAAGGTTTTAATCTTACTAGGGCCAAGAAGAGTTGGAAAAACTGTCCTTATCAAACAAGTTATACAAAAGCTCAATGAACCTTATTTACTCCTAAACGGTAAAGACTTTTCAGTACTTGAAATCCTATCAAGGAGAAGCGTACAGAATTACAAAAATCTTCTGGGTGATAAAAGAGTTTTATTGATTGATGAAGCTCAAAAAATACCTGACATCGGTAAGATTTTGAAGCTAATGGTCGATGAAATCGAAGGTATTAGAATTTTATCTGCTTTTGATATTGGCAAATATACTGGAGAACCTCTTACAGGAAGAAAGAAAACCTTTAACTTGTTTTCTCTCTCAGAACAGGAATTAGATCAAATCGAAAACCAAATAGAGAAAAGAGATAATTTAAGGCAAAGGTTGATTTATGGGAATTATCCCGAATTGGTTCAAATAAATAATTTAGAAGATAAAGCGGAATATTTAAATGAGATCGTAAATTCTTACCTTTTAAAAGATATTTTGGCTTTTGAGAATATTAGAAATTCAGATAAGATCTTGAACCTCTTAAGACTTGTTGCCTTTCAAATTGGAGGAGAAATCTCTTTATCAGAATTAGCCAGTTCTTTATCAATGAGTAAAAATACTGTTGAGAAATATCTCGACTTGCTTTCAAAAGTTTTTGTCCTTCATAAGGTTGGAGGATTCAGCAGAAACCTCAGAAAAGAAGTTGCCAAAAGAAATAAGTGGTATTTCTATGACAATGGTCTTCGCAACATATTAATTGCCAATATGAATCCTTTAGAATTAAGAAATGATATTGGCATGCTTTGGGAGAATTATATAATCAGTGAAAGATTAAAATATCAGAAGTATTCTAAAATGATCGTCAATAATTATTTTTGGAGAACTTATGATATGCAAGAAATTGATTGGCTCGAAGAGAGAGAAGGGAAATTATTTGGTTATGAATTCAAATGGAGTCCAAAGAAAAGACCTTCCGCTCCTAAAGTTTGGACTGAAGCCTATCCTGAATCGGAATTTGAAGTAATTAGCCATGAAAATTATTTAGATTGGGTAAGAAATAAATAAAATGGACATAATTAAAGATCCTGAAAGCTCTTGGCGCCTCTCCAATACTTAATCTGATTGAGTACTATGAAAGAGATGATAGTTAACCGTTTTTCCCAACCGATGTTTATTCTTTTCATGTAGATCGATCTACTATACCCGTCGATACCTTTTTATGCACTTATTATGGCGAGTCAAGTGAAATATTGCCCAATTCACAAGCCATACAAAAAGTGCTTGTTCCCGAAATACGTGATGAACTTAAAAAAATATATCGTGGAGCAGCCGAAGATTTTGAGTCATTTTTAAGTGAACAGTTTTTTGACCTACACTATCTTGCCAAATCCAAGGCACAGCCAATAAGCTTAGGGCTGGGCCAATTATGGAGATTGGCTATTGAGCATCCTGAAAGTAAAGTCCCTCCTTGTATTCATCGTGCACCAAAGGAAAAAAACGGGCAGAAAAGGTTGTTGTTAATCTGTTAGATTGCTATTCAAAAAAAATTAGCCGCAAGAAAATAGAAAATGAAACGATGAGGCGGTTGTAAGTGGTTCGCTTTTTGGGCCTTTCCGAGGGGAGATTCCATGAGTGGGTGAAACTACTTTAACAGGCTGTTTTACAGTCGTTTGAATAAATAAAAGTGGAATGAATTTTGATGATTTTTGATTTATGGTTTTTTCCTGTATTTTTGGAGAGTAGGGTGATATAACCGAGTTCTCACATATTAGAAGAAAATGGAACATAGTTGGAAAGACATAACATCAGATCTTTACTCCAAAATAAAACCAATTGGAGGTACCCTAAATAGTCAAATTGATCAATCTTTTAAGTCTAGGAGATCTATTGAGAATTTTTGGCTTGAATTTAATATGAATGATTTCTCGTATTTAGATCCATTTTACGGTGAACAGAAATCTACTTCTCCTTTTAAGATGACGATTGAATTATGGGATTATATGGCACAACTAGAGATTAATTCGGTTTTTGAACTTGAAAATCTTGTGATTGAAGGTGGGAAGGAAGATAGGATTGGTGCCTTTTCAAATTCTCTTCACTTCACGGTTCCAAAATTGAAATTTGGAAGTATTGTAAATTTAACTATTGAGGTGGAGGTTGAATACTCACTTACTAATAGTGAAAGTTATGGAATGATGAATGGAACAATAAAAGATCATATAAACGAACGGGGTAAATTCTTAACAGACTTAAGTATCAAAGAACTGCAAGTTTTGGTTCCAAACAATACCGAACCACTTGAAATTGCCAAATTCTTAGATAACAATATATACGAACCCAAATTAATCAGACTGGCTGAAGACCTTAATTGGTCATCCCCAAACTATAAAGGGTACTATGTTCCATACAAGATAGTGAAAAGGGATACAAAAATATGGTGGCATTTCAATTAAAACATGTGATAACAATGTACACCATGTCCATACTCCCTATCGGTCCTACGGCAGGTGTACTCGCCGTTATAGCACATTAAGACAAAATAAAAAATGAAGAAAGAAGAATTTATCGAAGCAATTCCCTTGATAATTCTAACAATAATTGGAATTTATTCAATAATTGAAGTAATAACGAGTGAATACATTTTCGGAATTCAACAACATGTCGGATTGACCTTATTGGGAATTTCAATAATTCTATTTTTTGCAAATAAAAGAATCTATAAATACATTTTCGGAATAACTCTTCTTCTTGGGTTAGTAAATTTAATTGGCTTTACTACTTCAATCCTTACTATGAACTTTTTCGGGTTGCCAATTCAAATTTTAATGATACCCTTAATTGCGGTTTACACTTGGGTAAATAAAGAAGAAATCAAACCAAAGATTCAAAACTTATTAGGTAATAGCAATGAACAAATTAAACTCGAAAGCAATTCAAAAATAAATGGTTTTAAACGAAGATTCGAAAAATTGTCGGATAATGAAATAGAATCAAAATTAAATCAAAACCTTGTTTCTGAAGCAATTGAGGCATTAAAACAAATTAAAAAAGAAAGAGAAAACGTGCTATAATATTAAAGGCTGAATAGTCTGGTGCAACCGACTATTCGGACTTTGTTGAACGAAGCGTAGCCGGAAGTGAAAGGAAAATTCTTTTTGGGTTTTCGATTCAAGGCAGGAATTTTATAGAGGAAGGTTTATAGAGATTTATTGTGACTACTTGCCCTGTTGGGGTTAAAAAGAGTGGTTTATCATTAAATATTAGAGAAAGTTATTTACAAAATACAGCACTTTTTTAAGCCTTTTGCCTGTGATTTCTGCCAGGTAAACATAAAGATGCCAGGACAGGTTAAGCTGCCAAAGTGAAAGAGGGTTGTTACTTTGAATGAGTAATGGCTGTATGGTAAACCGGCGGATCTTTGTATGCAATAAGAGCATTAACAAGGATCATTTTTCCTTTTTGACAACAAGGACAACGATCCACTTTTTGACTAAAGAGTCGAAGTTTAGCCAGTACTTTTCGTTCGGCACCGTGCATAACGATCAGTCGGGCTAAGCGCCCGCCCGCCGCATGCACCAACCGTTAGCGGTCATTCCCCAGATTAGCAACTCCAAAATCACAATGAAAAAATATAGTAAATTTACCATACTAATTGATTTTCTGAGCTAACGTTCGTTTGGATCAGGTATCAATCTGGAGAAAATGGTGAAATCTAAAAGAAAAATGACTATTGATAATCAATGAATTAGCGAACGTTAGTCAGAATGAAGAAAAAAAGCCAAAATGAACGAATCAGAAAATGAAAGTCAATTATCCAAAAGAAAAGAAATACGATTCCCTTTTGGCTACCAAAAAAGATCCAAAGCTGACCTTTTTAAAATATTCATAATCGAAAATAAAAAATCAATTCGAGGGTTTAAGGGGCTGATACTGATTGTAATTGTTACGATTTTGGTTTGGTTGGCAACGAAGAAAATTGTTGTTTTTATAATTATGATTCCTTTTGCTGTATTGTTATTGATTGCAACATTTGGATATTTTGACATTTGGAGAGTTCGAAAAAAGTGGGAAAAAGAACAAATACCAAGACGAGCATTTGTCACAAAACGAATCTTAAAATACGGAGATTTTGGAATCGAATTTCATGAAGAAGGCAAACTTGGTTCATGGAAAGATACATTTGTATGGAACAGGTTTGAATTTATTGTGGAATGGGGGAAATATCTGTTTCTGATTCCTCCGAAAAAAAAGAAGGCTGGTATTTTTGAAATAAGGAAAGATGAAATTGGCAAAGAGAATTTTTTAGAATTTCGAGATTTTGCCAAATCAAAATTGAAGTACCGCTTAATAATGAATTATAAAGAAATAATTTGAAATAGAAAAGAACACGAAAGCGAATCGAGTAGACGGCCGTGAGCCATAAAGCCCACGGTGCGCCTCTACCTTTCGGCAGACAGGTGTACGTACGGGGCTCGTACGTGGCGGTTCGTTAATCATCTCAACAACCGCTCTTTACCCCAGTTGAAGCTATCTCTTACTTTAATAAAGGGCTATAATTCTACTGGAAAACTACCCGTCGTAGAAATTACTCCCAATTCAATTTCAGAAAGGTTAACGTTCAGCCCTTCAGCAAGCGTAAGTTTCTCGAAACTCGTCGAGGCTTGTGCTGCCTGCTATGGCTTCTGCTGATTTCTCCGTTACAAGTCTGAAACTTCACGGAGATCTCCCTCGGTAAGGCGAATAATTACGGTAGGAATATTTATGTAATCATTCGAGGCACACACAATGTATAGGCGATAATGCTCCCTAAACGGTCGCACTACGCATAGCCTGGACCGTCAAAATGAAAACAGGACAACGAAGAAACAAATAGCCCAAAATAAAATTTTATTCAAAACTATATAAATCCATATCAGATTTTCGTGCTTTCCTTCCATTCCATAGGTGTCATCCCAAATGCCTTCTTAAACACCCGCCCAAAATAGCCGGGATCATTAAACCCCGTTTCATAAGCCACCGCATTGATGGTCAATTCCGCATTTTGTAACAATAATTTTGCTTTACCCAATCTCACATGACGAATAAATTTATTAGGCGAAAGTCCGGTCAAAGCTGTTATCTTCCGATGCAATTGAGAATGACTCATTGCCATTTCCTTGCAAAACTGCTCTACTGTAAAATCAAAATCCTCCAAATGTGCTTCCACGGCTTCTCTCATCTTCTGTACAAATTGATCTTCTATGGCAGGAGCCTCGGGCGTGTTTTCAACAAAAGTATCCTGTATTCCAGAACCAGCAATAGCCAGATAATGCTTTTGCAGATTGGCTCGCAATTCAAGTAGCTTTTTAATACGAATCCGTAGTTCTTGCTTATGAAAAGGTTTCGCCAAATAAGCATCCGCACCTTTTTCCAATCCTTCCATTTTACTTTCCATATCCGCCCTGGCAGTAAGCATGATAATAGGGATGTGACTGGTCCGTGCATCTGTTTTTAAGCTTTGACAAACTTCGAAACCATCTTTGACGGGCATCATGACATCCGTGATAATTAAATCTGGAATGTTTTCAATGGCGATGTCTATGCCCTCCTGCCCATCTTTACCAACCTGGATTTCATATTGGTCTTGTAGGCAAGACGCAATATAAGCGACTACGTCGGGGTTGTCTTCTACCAGCAGGACGCAGGGTTTCGTGGCCGCAAGCATAGTTTCGGGTTCTTCCTTTATAGAAGTTGCAGAAATGTTACCATCGTTTGCTCCGGCTAAGCTAGTTGTTTTGTATTTGACTATAGGTGCGGGTGTCTGATCTACCGGTGCCACATTACTGATCGGGAGTAAAAGCGTAAATTCCGTGTCTTTACCCACTTTGCTTTTTACAGAAATGTCTCCTTTCATTAATTTGACCAATTCTTTTACCAGCGCCAATCCAATACCGGAACCTTCTCCCCCCCGGGTAGTCGAATCATCCGCCTGATAAAAACGATCGAAGATATAGGGCAATAGATCTTCCGGAATGCCCGCTCCGGTATTCTTTACTTTGACTTGAAGCTTTGATCCTTTTTGAGGGCTATCTTTTTCTGAAACAGCTCTGACGAGGACATAAACATGTCCTCCTGTTGGCGTAAACTTTAAGGCATTGGACAAGAGGTTGATCAGGATCTGGTGTATTTTTTCCGGATCAAAATCCATCATCAATTCCTCTCCTTCTTCATGGAAATGCACTTGTATTTTTTTACTTTCTGCAAAGGAGTGGATGCTTTCTACAATGTATTTCAGGTAATTAATGATGTCTCCCTGTTGGTTGTGGAGCGTTGTTTTTCCGCTTTCCAGTTTTGTAAGATCCAACATTTGGTTGACTAATTCTAATAGTCTGTTGGTATTGCGTCTGATCATCGATAATCCTTCTTTGAACCATTCCTTTGGGTTTTCTTCAATCTGGTCGGTCATACCAGAAATGACGGTGAGTGGTGTCCGGAACTCGTGGGTGATATTGGTGAACAGGCGATTTTTAACCGCATCCATTTCTTTCAGGCGGCTGGCCTCTGCCTGGTCTAAGTTGCGCTTCAACTGAAAACGGTAGACGCTATAGATCAAAGCCATTCCAGCTAGAAAATACAGGCCATAAGCCCACCAGGTCGCCCACCATGGAGGATGGATAACGAAATTGGCAAAGACCTGCGGCTCACTCCACACACCGTGATTATTCGCCGCTTTCAGGAAAAACGCATATTCACCAGCTGGTAGATTATTATAAAATGCTTTTCGGGTATTACCTACTATACGCCATTCCTGGTCATAGTTTTCGAGCTGGTAGGCATATTGATTCGCCTGTGGATTGTTGAAATGAATGGCTTTGTATTCGAATGAAAGGGAATTTTGCCGGTAATTTAATTCAAGGTTCTGTACCGTAGACGCAACGAAACCAGGCGCCAATGCGGGAATGTCGCGAATGGATCGATCACTGATCTTTAAATCCGTCAGATACACTTTGGGGGCAACGGATTGTGCTGAAATCTCTTCCGGGCGGAAATAAGTGATATTAGCAAAAGCCCCGAATACAAAATATCCGTCAGCCGTTTTAAAAGAAGAGCCTTGCCCAAAGGACATATCTTTAAGACCATCCTTTTTTGAAAAATTGACAAACGCTTCCGTTTTAATATTGAACCTGGCAATTCCTTTCTGGGTACTGAGCCATAAATCGCCCCGGTCTTCATCGGGTAGAATGCCCTGAATCTGCATGGAAGGCAAGCCATCATCCTGTGTGTAGGTTTTCAACTCCTTGGTTGTCAAATTGTATTTGGATAGCCCCCCTTGCCTGGTACCGACCCATAAAATATGCTCATCATCTTCGTAGAGCGTATTGATGCTCTGAGATAACAACACTTCCCCATTTTCCTTATCGTATAAGTACCTTGCCAACTTATCTTTTTCATAATCGTAAGCGAATAATCCATTCGAGGTGATGATCCAGATGCGGCCATTTTTACCCTCATATATCGACTTGACAGAATTACTGCCAGCAGTAGTTTTGGGAAAAGCGGTCAGCTCGAAATGCCTCATCCTAGTCTCGTCCTTCAATTGTAAATAAAGCCCCTGGTCCGTGCACCACCACAGGTTTCGCCGGCTATCTTTTGCCATTTTCCACCTTCGGTTTACGGGAGGTAGCGAATCAAATAAGCTCGGACTGGGACGGATCATGCCATTTTCAAAAACACGAAGACCTTGATCGGAATGAATAAGATATTTCTCTTTTCCTAAAGCGCCCAGGATGTGTACATTGGATAATCCAGAAAAAAGGCTATCCAGAGAATATTCCTGCATTTCTTCATTGTTAAAATCCAACTGATTGATGACGTGATAGGAGGAGTGCATACTGTACATCAAAAGGGTACTGTCTTTATGCGCAAAGAAATCATACTTATCCCAGTCGGTCGGACCATCAATGGATGTCCGGCCTAAGGAGAATGTTTTAAACAGACTTCTGGGATTATATTTAAAGAATATACCATCTCTGCCGCGCATCCATATATTGCCAAAAATATCCTCATTTACGGAATATATTCTTTGATTTGGTGCCTCATCTTCGGCTAAAATCCAGGAGGTGTCGGTGGTAGGATTGTAGCGTAATATGCCTTTATGAGAACCGATATATAGATTCCCCTTTTTGTCAAAATACATAGGCCAATAGAGAGCATAGGCATTCCTGATCGCTCGAGGAAGGTCATATGCAAAAGCCGGCGGCAATGGGTGTAAGTTTAGTTCTTGTGTTTTTGGGTCAAAGGAATAAAGCTCCGCTTGGTTGGTGGTAAGCCAGATATGGCCATTGGGGCCGCTTTGCATACCGGTATATAGACGATTGGCTAATACCCCCTTTCCACCATTTTCATGATTATTGATAAAATAATTGGGTAAGCTGGTTATTTTATGGAATACCTTGTTTTCATCAATCCTGAAAAGTCCATCATGATTTAATGCCCAAAGGTTATTGTCAGGCCCCACCGTCAGTTGAAAAACATTTTGGAGTTCGTAACCATTCTGGGGTTCGATTTTTTTTAATTGATTCACTTTGGCATCAAAATAAACTATAGCCACTGCTACTGCTGAGGACCCGGAAATATCATACGAGGCGAAAAAAATATTTCCAAAGGTATCTTGCACAATACCAAAAGGCAGTATAGAACCAATGTTTTCATGCTGGTAAACCTCCTTCAGGTCGTAGGTAATGAAGGCATTTGTGCTTGGCATGTATTTGAAAAGCATATTGGTGGCACCTATCCATAAATCTCCAGCCTGATCTTCAAGAAAAGTAGCGGTCAGATTATTCGAGCCAACACTCGTGGAGTCATTTGGATTATGATATAAAAACTCAAAATCATAGCCATCAAACTTAATCAAGCCATCAAAGGAAGATAACCATACACTCCCTGTTTTGTCTCCATACACGTTAGTAATACCAATGCCTTCGAGTTGTTCATACCGGGTGAAGTGGTCGGCATCAAGATATTTTATGGCCTGGGCATCCGCATATTTCCCGATAAGTGCAATAAAAAAAACAAATGCGCAAATAACAGGCTTAAGTATGTTTTTCCACATTATTTGATTGTTTTATTTTTTTAAAGATAAAAAAATAGGCTAATATAACTCCACATCTCCCGCCTGATTTAAGGTTTAAAAGGCGCAATTGCATAGTTTGTCCTATCCTTGGGCAAAATGTCCTATAGCTTGGGCAGTATGTACAAGCCTTTGATGAATCTGTCTTATCTACTTGTTCTCCATTCCCTCACCTTTGTGTTATCAGAAAATTACAGCTTTTCAAATAAAAACAGAAAAGTATTTATTAATTCAAAAAAACAATTAATTATGAAAATTCTAATCAACAAACTTATCCTTACGCCCTTTTTCCTGGGAGTTCTCTTTTTACTTCAAAGCTGCGGAGAAACGAATACATCAACCAATCCGACAGCTCCTGCCGAAATACCTGATGTGGTCTCCGCCTCCCCTGAATATGCAGACATCGTTAACAAATTCTTCGAAGCGGCCTGCAGATTCGATTTTGACGTCATGTATGAAAATTTTACAGATGACGCTGTGCAATACTGGCCAGACGGTACAATAGAAAGCCGTACCAAGATCACCGGCAAAGCGGAAACTGTAGCATGGTGGAAAAAATGGCAATCAACCTCAGGCGTTGAAAAAATGGAAATAACCAATATCAACCTTATCCCACTCCAGGTCAATAAACCGCTGAAATATTACAATGTCGTGGGCACCGCGGTACTGGCTTATTTTGACAACCTCATGGTATATAAAGGTCAGCCGACCAGCGTCAGGATGCATTGGGTCTTCACCTTTGACGATGATAAGAAAATCACCCGGGTCTTTAGCTATTACGACCGAACGGGTATCATTGAAACAGTGAAAGCCAATTTGATTAAAAGTAAGGCTGCTGCTGAATAATGAGGTATCCTTCGAGTATTCAAATCTATTTAGCATTCAATATAATTCATTTCAATAAAACTCAATTATTATGAAAACGACTGTAAAGGTGTTTTATCACCAAATTAATTCGATGATTAACCAATCCGGTTTGGCACCTACATTGTCAAAACTTTTGATCCTGGGAATAGTAGCACTATGTTTTACGCCCTGTAGTTTAAATGGTCAGATTATCTACAAAGTCACTACCCTAACGGGCGATAACGGTTCTGATGCTTCGATATACATTCAATTCAAAGGTACCCGCACGCAGGAGGATAAGTGGACAAAGAAGAGATTATTAGATACCGACGGGTATAATGATTTTGAATATGGGCAGGAGGATACATATGAGCTCTTCTTTAGTGGAAGTGAAGATATCGGAATAGTTACAGAGGTTCAATTACAAGGTGAATCGGGTCGCTCTTTGGGGCTTGAAAAGTTAAGTGTAGAGCGCACTATTGCACCAGGGGTCCAAATGGATAATGTTCCTTTTGTATCTACATTTAACACCATTAGTCAAGAACCAATCGCAGGCAAATGGGTCTCGAGAACAGCAGATAATATTAGAGAAGTTGCGCCTCGGATAGCTGAGGTCAAATCAACTACCGAAAGAAAGTATAAATTTACAGCGACAGCATTTGACTTGATAAATGATAGTGCTGCTACCTCAGAAACAGATGATTTTACCGTATCCGAAACAAAGGGATATTCTCTGACAAATACGACGGATCGTTCTTCCACCTCCGCCTGGGATTTTGGGATATCGCAATCAATTGGCTACGATAATCCGTTGGCTGGAATAAGTTCTACAACCACCCTTTCGTTTAACAAAAGTAACTCAAGTACTCAATCTCAATCCATATCAAATAATACCAGCGGGGACAATACAATTAGTAGGACCTTCTCAAAAACGAAGGACTTTACTCCAGGAAAAATCACTTATGTTGTTTTAAGATATGTTGTCCTCTACGAGACCGGAAAAGTGGAAATGCTAAATCAACAATTTGATTATCAAAAAGCCAAAGATTTTGTGGAACCTAGTTACTATTCATATAGTTTTTCCAGTTTGGAGGAAGTCCCTCAAGAATTAAAGGACCTTGCAGATGGTAAATTGACTAATGAACAAGCCCAGGAATTTGTAAACAATTACAAAAGACCTTCCACTACCAAAAACGAATTACCTGGCGAGGTAGATAATTCAAATACGAATAATACCTCTCCCGTTACTACCCCGAAAGGATCATCTGTTTCAGCGGTAACGTTTAGTGATAACTCCGGCAATGTGGCAGGCTATTTCAGGAAAATGGATGGCAACGGCTGGGTAGAAACAGAACCCAATGGCGATGTCAAATTTAGATACACGGAAACAGCCAGAGATGCCGGGATGATTTACTTGTCTGACAATAACCGGCTAGGTGTGAAAATCAACCTGGATTTAGTAACTAAATCCGTGTTATATGGTGACTTTAATAACGAACCATTCCGGATATACGGTATTTCAAAAATCCAATAGGCAGCAAAAGTCTGGAAATTAATAATGCAGTTGTCTAAGGTTTTACGGCAGGCCTATCACCTATGTCTTTAGCTATTACGATCGCACCAATATCATCGAAGCCGTGAAGGCCAATTTGATTAAAAGTAAGGCTGAATATCGTGTAACAAAAATAATCGCTTTAAATAAAATTTCGATTGCCCAGTGCTTACTGAAATTAAATAATGAACCGCCGAATTAAAATTAGGTGCAGCGCACCGCAACCTAAATCTTCGAACATCGAAAGAATGTTGCGGTGCGCTGCACCTTAGATAGATTTTAGAATCTTTTTACAACAATTTTTTCGGTGCGCTGCACCTATTATAATTTTCTGCGGCGTCAGGCAGGATAAAGCACAGGGCGATGGATAGCTTTACAAAAATTAAATTTCCAGGAGAAATCTGTAAAATTTCTTTATTCAAAAAATATAATTAAACTTTTGTTACACGGTAATTAGTCTGGGAATCGCTGTTGGTGCTGGAATTGGTATTTATATCAATCAAAAATACTAACGACAAATCCGTAAAGTGGAGTAATTATATTTTTAGAATAAATTCCAGGAGGTTGTATGTGTGGACTTTGTAGGGTATTTTTAAGGGCATTTAAAGAAGGAGGTGGTTTTTTGCCCAGACCGCTGTTGGCAGTAATTTCACAAAAGAATAAATAGTACAATCATGAAAAATTATTTTATACCTGCCATTGGCATCATTATTGTCTCAATCATCTTAGTAGCAATAAATGAATTTACTGAAATGACTTTTATTAAAGATTATGCATACATATTCATTATAGCCTCAATGCTGTTGGGCGTTGGGCTGACAAAGTTATCAGGCAATACAGATGGCAAAGAATAATAAATAAAATTATATCAACCTTGATAATAGGATTAACAAGCCGATAAAATATACGATTTATAAGTTCATACACGCTTTTTTTGAGCACTTGGAAGTCAATTTCTCTTACTACTTTTTCAAATAATTTAGATTAAGCCTTATACTGCCCCTTATGATAAATTTATCCCATGCTGAGCATCAAATTAAATACGTCACTAATTTTCAGGACCTTGTTTCCACGCCTTTTCATGGAAAAATGAATGCGATTTGCTGGACTCGCAAGCTCACAGGTGATTTTTCCGAGATGGTTAATCAGATAGAGCTAAACGAAAATATAGCCGAACTTCATCCAGAAGAACTTCTTGAACTTCATTTGAGTGAACAGGGGCAGCTTGCCCGTGAAATTCTTTTAAAGGATTTAAAGATCCTGAAAGCTCTTGGCGCCTCTCCAATACTTAATCTGATTGAGTCCTATGAAAGAGATGATAGCTACCCGTTTTTCCCAACCGATGTTTATTCTTTTCATGCAGATCGCTCTACTATACCCGTCGATACCTTTTTATGCACTTATTATGGCGAGTCAAGTGAAATATTGCCCAATTCACAAGCCATACAAAAAGTGCTTGTTCCCGAAATACGTGATGAACTTAAAAAAATATATCGTGGAGCAGCCGAAGATTTTGAGTCATTTTTAAGTGAACAGTTTTTTGACCTACACTATCTTGCCAAACCCAAGGCACAGCCGATAAGCTTAGGGCTGGGCCAATTATGGAGATTGGCTATTGAGCATCCTGAAAGTAAAGTCCCTCCTTGTATTCATCGTGCACCAAAGGAAAAAAACGGGCAGAAAAGGTTGTTGTTAATCTGTTAGATTGCTATTCAAAAAAAATTAGCCGCAAGAAAATAGAAAATGAAACGATGAGGCGGTTGTAAGTGGTTCGCTTTTGGGGCCTTTCCGAGGGGAGATTCCATGAGTGGGTGAAACTACTTTAACAAGCTGTTTTACAGTCGTTTGAAGAAATCAGTCTGGGATTGATTTTGATGATTTTTGATTTATGGTTTTTTCCTGTATATTTGGAGAGTAGGTGGGGATAGCTGAGTTAGCGGCAATTTAAAAAAAGAAGATTAACATATGAATAAAGCAATAATCATAATTTTAGGTATTCTAATAATTGGTTGCCAAAACCAGGTGAAAGAAAGTGTCCAAGAAAAAGTATTCATTGAATTAGGTGGCGAAAAACAATTTGTGGAAATGACGGGTGCGTCTGACGATTTACCTGTTCTGCTATTTCTGCATGGCGGACCAGGCTGGCCTCAGACACCGCATCTGAGGTATTTTAACGCTGATTTGACTGACGAAATGATTTTAGTTTCCTGGGATCAGGCAGGATGTGGTCAATCTTATATGCATAATCCCAATCCGAAAAACCTAAGTCCTGAAAGTTTGGTCAATGATGCACATGAGTTGACGCAGTATCTAAAAAAGAAATTCAATAAAGAAAAAATATTTCTTGTGGGTTTTTCTTATGGTAGTGTTATTGGAATGAAATTAGCCGAAAAATACCCTGATGATTATTACGCCTATATTGGTGTCTCTCAGGTGATAAGTGTACCAGAAAGCTGGGACGTTTCCATGCAATGGTTGAAAGAGCAAGCCCAACAAAAGAATGATACAACAGCATTAAGGCAGTTGGATTTAATTGAAAAAAAGGACAGCACTGTTTGTGCTACCATTTTGGATTGTTTTATGAGCAAGTACGAACTTGTTGTAAAATATGGAGGAACCGTTTACGATTCAGCTATTGCGAAAGAGATTGAGAAAGCGGAAACTATGTATGAGGACTACAAAGACTATGACTGGTTTGAAGCTTTTAACTACACCTCGGCTCGAATGGATGGCGTTGCTTTCACAACGGATATTTCACATATCACAGAATTAAAGTTACCTGTTTATTTCATTGGTGGGCGTCATGACTGGAACTTACCCAGTGTAGTGGCAGAAAACCATATGAACAAAATGACAGCTCCTGAAAAGAAATTCATTTGGTTTGAAAAATCAGGACATGAAGTACCGGATGAAGAGGCTGAAAGATTTAATCAAACCATCATTGAAATCGTGAAAGAAAAAAACCGCTAACACAGGCAAAAATCAAGCGGGCGGCAAATACTAATTTGAAGGGTATTGCACCAAATAAACTTTGTCGCAGGTTGACAGTGAGGTGCTTCGAAATGCCCGACAGCTTTTAGCCTCAATACGTTATCGGTCATTAGTAATGAAGACCAAAACCAAAGGATAGACCAATAGAATTATGTATAATTTTTCATATTTCAAAGAAAAGAACAAACAAATAATTTTGGAATTCATAGAGCAAAATCCATTTGCTTTTATGACTGGTAGTTTTTTGTCAGGTAAACAGGTGGCAACCCAGATACCCGTTTTACTCGAAGAGAGGAATGGAGAAGTATTTTTGCAAGGACACATTATGAGGAAAACCGAGCATCATAAGGCTTTTGTTGAAAATCCAAATGGACTGCTCTTATTTACTGGTCCAAGTTGTTATGTAAGTGCCTCTTGGTATAGTAATCCCCAAATTGGTTCTACATGGAATTATATGAGTGTTCACGTAGCAGGGGAAGTCAAATTTATGTCTGATGAAGAACTCGTAGACTTTATGAGAAAACTAACTTTAAAGTTTGAAAAAGGCAATACAAAATCATTGACATTCTATGATAACCTTCCCGATAATTTCTTGAATAAAATGATGCCCGCCATTGTAGGTTTCGAAATTAAGGCAGACAATATTGAAAATGTTTTCAAGCTCAGCCAAAACAGAGATGAAAAAAGTTATCTGAATATTATTTCCAAACTTGAAGAACAAGGTGGACAAAGTGCATTGATTGCCTCAGAAATGCGAATAAGACAATCTGAACTATTTCCCGAAGGTATTGAATGGGACGGTTCAAAATTTGACTCTTGAGAAACGAAAAATAACGAAACGCTAATCGAGTAGACGGCCGTGAGCCATAAAGCCCACGGTGCGCCTCTACCTTTCGGCAGACAGGTCTCACACCACCGTACGTACGGGTCTCGTACGTGGCGGTTCGTTAACCATCTCAACAACCGCTCTTTACACCAGTTGAAGCTATCTCTTTCTTTAATAAAGGGCTATAATTCTACTGGAAAACTATCCGTAACGTAGAAATTACTCCCAATTCAATCCATTCATTCAGAAAGGTTAACGTGGATAACGATAATACTCTGCCGCAGGCGCAACACAGAATACGCCGCATCCGATCGAACCGTTAGCTGCAAGCATAGCAGACCTCAATAGCCCCTAAACCTTCAGAAATTTAAAGCAAAACCAACCAAAATGAAATAATTGCAATTTTATTTGTACAGACCGTTCTGTTTGATTACCTTTACGACATCAAATAATCAAAGTGACTAAATGAATGTAAAGCACGACAAAGAAAAGGTATTGAAAACAGGACTTGGAATGTTTTGTAACAAAGGATATAACAGTCTTGGTGTTGACGAAATATGCAAAGTTACAGGAATGACTAAAGGAGCATTTTATAATGCATTTAAAAGCAAAGAACAGTTTTTAATTGAAGCCATTTTGTTATATGCAAAAAACAATGTGAACCGAATTAAGGCACAACTTCAATCAAATAATACACAAACTGCTTACGAACGCCTTCTTCAATTTTATGTCAATATGCTTGATGTACAGCCAAAAGTGAATTTTATGGGTTGTTTCATTAACAACATTATGTCTGAATTAGGGGCTGCCAATGAAAAGGTTGGATTAGCTTCTACTCAAGCATTTGATGAATTTATAGATGCAATAGAACCTACTGTAATGGAAGCGCAACAAAATAATGAATTGAATTCAGAATGGAACGCTAGACAAATTACAGAGCTCTTACATTCTACGTTTTACGGTTCTCTTACAAGAGCTAAAAGTTCAAAAGACAATGAACAAGGCATCAACACAATGAAACTATTATTCAACAATTTAAAAACAACTAAATAAAAATGGGAAAATTAACAACAATCAAACGAGAGATTGAAATCAATCAATCAAAGGACAAAGTTTGGAAAGCATTAGCAGACTTTGGCAATATTTGTCACGGACATCCCGCGGTAAGTAAATCATTCATTACTTCTACGCAAAAAGAAGGAGTTGGTGCAACGCGACATTGTGATTTTACAATGATGGGAGCAACTGCCGAAGAAAAAGTAACCGAATGGAATGAAGGTAAAAACATCAAAATTGAAGTCGCTGAACTTAAAAAAATGCCGGGAATTGACACAATGGCTTTAGACTTGGCTATCAGACAAAATGGAGATAAAACCACATTATCCAGCACTATGGCTTATTCAATGAAAAACGGCTTTTTCGATGTCATGAACAGTCTAATGATGAAAAATATGAATGCCAAATTATTAGACGGAATTATGGCCGGACACAAACTGTATATCGAAACTGGAACTATTGTGAATGAAAAAACAAAATTAGACACATCAATTGTAAAAATAATAAACTAGAAAAATGAATAAAATAGTGATGGTTTTAATTGGATTTTACACAGTAAATTCAATTTATAAAGTACAAGGTATTCAGACAATGGGTGGTGATTTTAGACTAACTGCGAAAGGCAATAAAACTATTCTCACCTCTACGTTAGACTACTCTATGAAAAGTAGGATGTTTGGAATGATGAACGGAATGATGGGTCGTAAGAAATTCACAAAAACTTGGGCTTCAATTCTTGGAGGGTATAAATATCATTCAGAAACAGGGATCAGAGTTACAGAAAATACAGTTTTGCCAATAGAAGAAGTTAAATTATTGGAAGTGAAGAAAAACTTAAATAAATAAAGATGGAAAAAAATAAAACTTTTCTAATCGTTAACGCTATACCTAATACAGAGGATATGGTAAGTTTTCAATCCTATATTTCTCAAATCATTGGTATCTTTACACAGTTTGGTGGAACTGGAATGCAACGTTGGAAAACAAGCGAGCAAGTGATGGGAAAAGGTGGTATAAAAGCAATTGCTGTGTTTGAATTTCCTTCAGCACAATCCATAAAAGAAATGATGGCAAGCGAAGAATTTAATTCCCTGAACGAATTACGTATAAAAGCCTACAAACAAGAAGTAGATTTAATGATTTGCGAAACTTTGTGAAAGTAAGTCAGCAGCTAAGAAGGTATAAAAGCAATAGCGGTTTGGGTACGTACTCAAATCGTTTTTGTATTTAATTAAGTATCTTGTTATCCGAAAAGTAAGTGCATTTAATTCGATACTGCGCTTATACTAACCGTAGGCCCAGGTGTGCTCCCTGTAAAAATATTGGCATAAGTCCATTCCTCTTCTGCAGCTTTTTGTACCTTGGTAAACCAAAGACTTTCAGTAATAAAATGCAAAAAAGGAATAATATGCAAACCGTTAATGACCGCATTGCTCTACTGCGCACAAACATGCGCGACCTGAATCTTGATGCCTACCTGATTCCCACCAGCGATCCTCATCAAAGTGAATACGTGGCAGACCACTGGAAAGCAAGGGTCTGGCTTTCCGGCTTTACCGGCTCTTCCGGTATCTTGGTCGTCA
Source organism: Lewinellaceae bacterium (assembly GCA_020636105.1). NCBI lineage: Bacteria > Pseudomonadati > Bacteroidota > Saprospiria > Saprospirales > Lewinellaceae > Lewinellaceae bacterium. The sequence continues at coordinate 4,411,281 of JACJYL010000001.1, read as the reverse complement.
CTCGGGACCATGCGGGACTTTGGACCGATTCCCGCTACTTTTTACAGGCAGAAGAAGAGCTTCGCCCAAGTGAGGTGGTGCTGCATAAACAAACGGTTCCTTATGCCCCGGAACACATCCCATGGTTGATAGACCAGCTCCCTGAAGGAAGCACGGTGGGTTGCGATGGCTATCTCTTTTCCCATGATGAATTGAGAGGTATTGAAAAAGAACTGGGCCAAAAGAATATAGGACTCCACTACAGGGTAGATATCGTTGCACAGATCTGGGCAAACCGGCCTCCCTTGCCCCAAAAAGAAGTTTTTGAGCACGACACCCGTTTTGCCGGTAAAAGCCGGGAGGAAAAACTGTCGGTCGTCAGAAAAAAAATGAACCCAACAGGGGCCAATTCCTACCTGGTGAGCACCCTGGACGACATAGCATGGATACTGAATATCCGTTCTTCAGATATAGCTTATAATCCCGTATGCATCTCCTACCTGGTGATTGAAAAAGACCGGACCTGCTGGTTTGTGGATGCCTCAAAAATTCCGTCCGCCCTCGAACAGAAAATGGAAAAGCAAGGCATTTATTTGAAAGCATACGATGCGGTCGAAGATTATTTAAAAGCACTCCCTTCCGGGACAAAACTGCTCGTGGATTCCTCTACGCTTAATGCCCGTTTGTTTGAGGCAATTCCTGCTGGAGTGCCCGTTCAAGGCTCGAACATTGTTTGTAATCTTAAAGCCATAAAAAATGAAACGGAAATTGGCCACATTCGCAATGCAATGAAAAAGGATGGCGTCGCACTCCTCCGTTTTTACCGGTGGCTGGAAGCGACCCTGGCAGCAGGCGATACCGTAGGAGAAGCGGCCGCAGCAAAAAAACTCGCTGGTTTCAGGTCCCTGCAAGAGGGTTATTTTGGCGAAAGCTTCGGCGCCATTGTAGGCTACAAGGCTAATGGAGCCATCATACATTACAGCCCGGAAGAGGATAAATGTGCACAGATAGGACAGCAGGGCATGTTATTGCTGGATTCAGGTGGGCAGTACTTGGATGGGACTACGGATATCACCAGAACCACGGTTATGGGCGAGGCCAGTGAAGAACAAAAGATCAATTACACCCTTGTATTAAAAGGACATATCGCCCTGGCCAATACCAAATTCCCGGCGGGCACCACCGGCGTGCAACTCGATACGCTGGCCAGGATGTTCCTGTGGCAAGCCGGGCTGAATTATGGTCACGGAACCGGACATGGTGTAGGATTCTTTTTGAATGTGCATGAACCTCCCCAGGGCATTACCCCTAATCCGAAAACGAGCAGGGGCCAAAACCCGATACAACCGGGCATGCTGACTTCCAACGAACCGGGTTTTTATAAAACAGGGGAATATGGAATCCGTATTGAGAACCTCGTGGTATGTATTGAGGCCGAAGAAAACGAATACGGCAAATTCCTCGGCTTTGAAACAGTGACTTTGTTTCCTATCGATACAACATTGATAAAAATAGAGCTGTTAGATCAGCAGGAAAAAAAGTGGCTCAACCACTACCACCAAAAGGTTTTTAAAAGCATAAGTCCCGAGCTTGATGACCAGGAAAGAGCATGGCTCGAGAAAAAGTGCAAAGCTATTTAAGTAGTTCACGAGATTAGGTTCTAACCAATATAGCGGTCAGCAAGAAAATAGGAGACATAATGCCACTTCGTGTGCGGTACAGGTTCCCGAATTTTGCCTTAAGTCAATTTTTTGCATTTTTGGGAAGCTTACAGAGCCATTATAAAAACTCATTTGTAAAACATAAAAAATGAAAGTATTAATGGAAGTCAGTTATTATTGTGAGTTATTTTATGACCAGGCACACTGCTAAACGAACAACACAATCAGCATGATCAAAATTGCGTTTGGACTAAAGGTTGAAATCTGAATTTAAAAAAAAGCGGTCCTGACCCTAATAGCCGTTTTGTATTTGGGGCCGGCGTACCCGTGTAGTATGTATAAAGTGGATTTTTTATTTTCCTTCCCCTAATGATAATGGTTCCCTTATTGTAAGACAAAAAACATCATACACAATGAATAATTCTGATACACACCATCAGCGTATTGCAAAAATGACATTTGCTTCAGTCTATCCACTGTATCTCGCAAAAGTGGAAAAGAAGGGCAGAACAAAAGAAGAATTACATCAGGTCATAGAGTGGTTAACAGGTTTTAACCATAAAAAAATGCAGGAACTCATAAATGAAAAAGTGACTTTTGAAACATTCTTCGAACAGGCTTCTCTTAATCCCAATGCGCCACTTATCACCGGAGTGATCTGTGGGTATCGTATAGAGGAAATTGAGAATCCTTTGACACGGCAGGTTCGGTATTTGGATAAGTTGGTGGATGAGTTAGCCAGGGGCAGGAAATTGGAAAAGATATTACGCAGTTCGTAGGGTAGTTTGGGGGTCAGGCAAGCCCCAAATCAGCAGGAAAAGAGATTTACATCAAAATAATCGCCATGGAGAAAAACAAAATCGGAGACAAATCGAATAAATCTGGTCAAAGCCCTTTTGCTCAAACCTACTTCCACGGAACAAAGGCAGACTTAAAGGTTGGAGACTTAATCGAAGTGGGTTTTAACTCAAACTTTGGACAAAGAAAAAATGCCAAATACATTTTCCTGACAGCAACATTAGATGCTGCAATCTGGGGTGCTGAACTTGCCTTTGGAGCAGAACGAGAAAGAATCTATTTAGTTGAACCAACAGGTGCCATTGAAGACGACCCTGATTTAACAGATAGAAAATTCCCGGGTAATCCAACAAAATCTTATCGTTCAACACATCCATTTAAAGTAGTCGGAGAAGTTACCATTTGGCAAGGGCATCCGCTGGAGCAAGTTAAGGCAATGAAAGACGGGTTAGCAAAACTTAATGCTCAAGGGATTAATTCTTTAAATGACAAATAGAATATGAGAAAAAAATCAAAAGGGACTCACTGAAAAGAGGCAGGTTTTACTACCGTGTAACAAATGTTTTTTTATTTTTCAATAAGTCCCCAAACACAAATTTTTCACTCAGATGGAACAACTTGATATACCGTACCTCTGGTCGGTATTCCGTAGATGGAACACCCCGTACCAATGGTCGGGGCAAAACGCAGAATAAAAGGATTTTTCCTAAATATTTCAGCGATAATCTGCGAAATCAGCGTGACAAAAAAGTATCGGAATAGCACCATTCTAACTATATAAATAAACTTTCGTTAATTATATTTTTTCAAAAACAAACAAACAAAAATTTGATAATGCTCAATAAACTTTATATCGTTATGGTAGCCTTGGTGGCTGCCTTTTCCCTTTCGGCCCAGAGTGTAGATGACATCCTGAACAACTATTTTGAAAATACAGGCGGACTCGAAAACTGGCACAACCTGAAATCGACCCGTACGGAGGCAACAATGTCTATGGGCGGCATGGAATTTCAAGGGATCATCTTTGCGAAATTCCCGAACAAACAGCGCGTGGAGGTAGATGTGCAGGGACAGAAGATCATACAGTCCTATGATGGGGAAACCGCCTGGTGGATCAACCCTTTTGCCTCCGGCCCGGAGGCCCAACCCATGCCGGATGAGATGGCAGAGGATATGAAAAAGCAGGAGTTTGAGAACCCGTTTATCAATTACAGAGAAAAGGAAAGCAAGGTGGAGTTGCTCGGTGAAGAATTGGTGGAGGGTACAGAGACCTTCAAGGTCAGGTTGACTAAAAAGGACGGCAGTGAGGAAACCTATTTCTTCGACAAGGAGTATTTCATTCCGGTCATGATTCAGTCGCTGATCACCTCCGGACAAGCACAGGGTCAGATGACGGAGATCTACTTCAGTGACTACCAGGAAGTGGAAGGATTGATGATGCCTTTTTTCCTGGAAACTAAGGTCGGGGGGCAATCCGTGCAGAAGATCACCATTAAAAAAATAGAAGTCAACGTAAATATGGAAGACAGTTTCTTTGATTTTCCTAAAAAATAAACCCGGCATTAGATACTACACTCCATCAGTTCGTTTTCCTCATTAAATTAAAGTTATGTTCTCCGGGAAAAATATTTAATTTGCACAAAATTAAATGACTATGAGAGCTTTAACCATGACATTGGCCCTGTTTTTCCTGTCGGGAACCGCTATTGCCCAGAATGATTCCAAAATTACTACCGGGGTAGTGGCCTACCAGCAAGGTGATTTTTTCCAGGCCGAACAATCTCTTCGTGCCGGCCTGGAGTACGAAAGCATGCTGAAGGAGAAGAATATTGCAAAAGGCTGGTATCACCTTGGCCTTTCCTTAATGGGGATAGTCCAGACAGCTAATCGGGAAAAGGATACCCAAACCTTACAAAAGTACGCAGGTGCATTTCTGGAGGCCTACAACTGTTTTGTTTTGGCCATAGAGAAAGATATGGGGAGCGGGACGTATGGGCCACAGGCGGTTGACCAGTTAAAATCACTTTTCAATTCCTTATTACAATTGGGATTACAGTACATGAATTCAGGTCTGTATAATGATGCAATGCCCTATTTTGATGCTGCTGCAACCATCAGCCAAAATATGCTTGATGAGGAGAATTATCTTGTTTATGATCTTCGTGCACAAGCCCGCCTTGCTCAATCCGATACATTGGGTGCCAGGGCCGATTTTATCAAAGCAAAGGAGATCTTTTCTAATTTTCCTCCCGATCAACCGGATCAGTTGATCGCGTATGTTTATTACCGGCTGGCATTACTGGCGAGTTACCAGGATAATGCTGCTGACCAGGTACTGGAGATCCTTCGCGAGGGGATGGAGGTGCTGGAAAAAGAGCACAGCAGATTAAGGCAGGCGGATTATACTGCGGAATACTGGGCGGCACTGAGCGAGCAATACGAAACCGCCAAAGCCGACCTCTCGGCATTTGAACTGGATATATTGTTAAACTCTCCGGATAAACTGAAGCAGGCACTGGAAAAATTCGACAAGGCGGTGAAAGAGGATCCGCAGAACTATATCAAACAGGTGGCTTATGCCCGGTTGCTGGAAAAGGTGGACCAGGAAAAAGCAATCTCCGTTTATAAAAAGGCCATAACCATTGATGACAGGAATGTCGTTGCGTTTTTTAACCTGGGAGCATTATATGTGAACCGGGCAGCAGAGGTTTCCAAAAAGGCGATGGAAACGGATGATTTTGAAAAAGCGAAAAAATACGAAGCAGAAGTAAATCAACATTTTAAGAATGCTCTTCCCTACCTTGAAAAGGCCTACCGGATCAGTCCCAGTGATCTGACCATTATCAGGGCACTCAAACAAGTTACCATTTATCTCGAAATGACCGAAGACTATCAAAAATACAAGGAAGCCGAGAGGGTTTTGACGGGTGGGTAGTTATTATGAGTATAATATTGGATTCAAATAAGCCTCGTGTCTTTTTGGGCGGCAAACTGAACGATACTCTATGATAACCTAAAAACAAAGAGAAATATGAAACATATTACCAGAGCCGTTTGGGTTTTGTCATTCGTAAGTTTGTTTACCGATACAGCGAGCGAAATGCTGTATCCAATAATGCCCATTTATTTAAAGCAAATAGGTTTTTCCGTTCTGCTGATTGGCATTCTTGAAGGGCTCGCCGAAGCCACAGCAGGACTAAGCAAAGGGTATTTTGGCAAACTTTCTGATGTTTCCGGCAAACGGGTTCCTTTTGTCCGCATTGGTTATGCTTTCAGCGCTATTTCCAAACCAATGATGGCCCTGTTTATCTATCCGCTTTGGATATTTTTCGCACGAACCATTGACCGGTTCGGCAAAGGGATCCGGACCGGCGCGAGAGATGCCATCCTTTCAGACGAAGCCACCCCAAAGACCAAGGGAAAAGTTTTTGGATTTCACCGATCCATGGACACTTTAGGAGCCGTTATCGGACCCTCCCTGGCATTAATTTATTTATATTATTTTCCGGAAGACTATAAGTCGCTTTTTTTTATAGCATTTATCCCTGGATTACTGGCCGTGTTATCCACTTTTTTCCTCAAGGATAAAAAGATAAACAGCCATAAACCAAAAGTAAAAACGCCTTTTTTTTCCTTCTTAAAATATTGGAAAAAAAGCCCGCCAGCATACAGGAAACTGGTATTCGGACTTTTGATTTTTACGCTGTTCAATAGTTCGGATGTTTTTCTTTTACTTCAGGCGAAGCAGTCCGGACTCGACGACACTATGGTGGTAGGCCTTTATATTTTCTATAATCTTATTTATGCTTTGTTTGCCTTTCCTATCGGTATTCTGGCCGATAAAGTCGGGCTGAAGGCCATTTTTATCTTCGGGCTCGCTTTATTTGCTACGGTATATTTTGGTATGTCGTTTAACACCCACCTTTATGTATTTTTGGGGTTGTTTTTTGTTTATGGGGTTTATGCTTCGGCGACAGAAGGAATTTCAAAAGCGTGGATTTCAAATATCACTGACCCTAAAGACATTGCCACGGGTATAGGTACATTTTCCGGATTGCAAAGCATTTGTGCTATGATCGCCAGTTCGCTAACAGGATTTATTTGGTTTTGGCTGGGGGCAAAAATTGCCTTTATCACTACGGCAAGTGCCACCTTATTGGTATTGGTTTACTTCCTGACCATTCCAAAGCCAACCACTAAACTGAACTAGCCATCGCGTTTTGAAAGGATACAGTACTGATGCCCGGTTTTGATCAAGTAGAAAGAGAAGTTCAAAGACACATTCGCAAAATGAAATAATAATATTTTCGTGAATCCCCTGATCTCCGATTCGCAATCGGGCGATATTATGACTTTTTACCTTTTTATCGTATTTTGGCTTGCAATTGTTTACCTCCAAAAAAAAAATAATCTAACCAACATCCAATAAAATTCAATAAAATGAAGTCCTTACTCACCTTGACTATGGCAATGGTACTGTTCATTGCTCCTGTTTTTTCACAGACTAAGACAAGCTCCGAAAAAATTTCAAAGCCGGACCAGTTGGACCGACTGATGACCTATTGCAACGATAATGGCATGTTCAATGGCACCATCCTCGTTACCGAAAACGGAAAAGTCATCTACAGAAAGGCATTGGGTTATGCAGATCTTGAAACGAAGGAACCGCTTATCCCGGAATCGTCCTTTTACCTGGCTTCAGTTTCCAAGCAATTTACGGCCATGGCCGTGATGATCCTTAAGGAAAGGAACAAACTTTCCTATGACGATAAATTGTCTAAATTTTTTCCGGAATTCCCGGACTATGCCGATGAGGTGACTATACGGCATTTGCTGACCCACACTTCCGGAGTGCCGGATCATTATAGATTAAATGCCTATAAAAAAGATCTGAAGAACTCTGATGTACTGGAACTGCTCGTCAAACAGGAAGCCCTGGATTTTACCCCGGGAGAAAAGTATTCCTACAGCAACGGAGGGTATGTGTTATTGTCCATGATTGTAGAGAAGGCCTCAGGACAACCTTTCCACCTTTTTATGAAAAAAAATATATTCGACCCGCTGGGCATGAAAAACACCCTCGTTTTTGATGAATCAAAGCCAGCGGTCAAAAACAGGGCCAAAGGGTATAGCAGTAACGGGGGCCTCGATGATTATGAAATACTGACCACAGGGGCGGGGGGAATGTATTCCACCCTGGATGATCTGCACCTTTGGGACCAGGCCCTTTATACCAAAAAACTGGTCTCCAAAGCCACGTTGGAAGAGGCGTTCACTCCGACCGTTTTGAACAGCGGAGAGAAATCCGATTATGGATTCGGGTGGGGCATCAGTGAACATGAAACCGGTAAAGTGGTTTCCCATTCCGGAGGGATGAACGGATACAGGACTTATATCAGAAGAGACCTTGCACGCAATAATGGTTACATCTGGCTGACTAATAACGGCGATGCCGTGGCGAGTCAGGATATCAATAATGCTATCGTGAATATCCTTGCCGGCAAATCTTATGAGTTGCCCAAAATCCCTTTTTCCCGAAAACTGGCCACATGGCTGAAGGAAAATGATACGGAAACGGCTATTGCGCTGTCAAAACAGTTTTTGAAAGAAAATCAAGATGAATACGAAGCCGACGAATCGGGGATCAACAGTCTTGGGTATCAATTTCTTAATGCAAAAGATACTGAAACCGCCATGGCTGTTTTTAAGCTAAACACAGAATTGTTTCCTTCCTCTGCCAATGTTTATGACAGCCTGGCGGAAGGTTATATGAATAATGACGAAAACGATAAGGCCATCCAAAATTATAAGAAATCCATTGAATTGAATCCCAACAATAACAACGCCATTGAAATGCTGGTAAAACTGGGTCTGGACGAAAATGAACTCAGGCCTCAGATCAAACTGCCTGCTGACCTTTTGGAAAGTTATGTCGGGAAATATGAATTGCAACCGGGTTTCATCCTGGACATTTCCAGGGAGGGAGAGCGATTGTTTATTTTACCTACAGGACAGTCAAAAAGTGAGCTTTTCCCGGCATCAACCGTAAGGTTTTACAGCAAGATCGTCGACGCCCAGATCACTTTCAATAAAGACGAAAGCGGCAAAGTGGTCAGTCTTACCCTGCACCAGGGAGGAGATTTTGAAGCTCCAAGGATTGATTAGGGCTTTAGGATAGATGAATCTACCGGATTTTCCATTGGAGAAACACTTTAAAAATAAATTGGCCTACTGGGGGGGATGACTCCTCTTTAGAGAAAGGGGGTGGAGCGGAGGCAAACAGGTCAATTTATTTTTATTAAATCTCCAGGAAACAAACACAAAAGAATCAAGTATTGCAGGCATATAAATCACTAATTTTGGAAAAATCCAATGGCCAATAAAACATCCCAGCACATTTTAAGCACTTCTGCGAACCTGCTAGGTTTTTGCCTCTTTATCATTACTTCGCTTCATTTGGCAGACAAGACAGAGAATACGTTAATGGATGAATTCACTTCAATAGTGGCATTACTCTTAACGGTTTCTTCTTTTTTATCATTTTCCTCTATTCGTACAGAGGATAAAAATAAAGAAGACCGGCTTGAGCAAATTGCCGATTATTTGTTTCTTATTTCGCTGGTCGGAATATTTGGTGTTATTGTTTTTCTCATTTTTACCTTTTGGCATAAATGAACCTCCATTCCATTGAGGCCAAAGTTTCTCCGGACAACAGGGGAGCCATTTTTTTGATGGAAAAAATTGGTTTCAAAAAGGAAGCGCATTTTGTGGAACGAATCTATTTTGACGAAAAATTTTCGGATTTAGCGGTATATTCGCTTATTACCGGGAATGAGCATTACGCCTGAAAAAATAAATTTTATCGCGCAGATGGAACAAAGTGACATACCGTACCTATGGTCGGTATTCCGTAGATGGAACACCCCGTACCAATGGTCGGGGCAAAGCGCAGAATAAAAGGATTTTTCCCACATATTTCAGCGATAATCAGCGTGACAAAAAAGTATCGAAATAGAACATTCAAACGATATAAATAAACTTTCATTACACGGTACTTATGTTCCAAATTTTAAAATATGAACAAAGGACGACTTGAAGCATTCAGCGACGGCGTACTCGCCATTGTGATCACCATTATGGTACTGGAAATAAAAGTGCCCCATGGACATGAATTTTCAGACCTGAAAAAATTAATCCCCATTTTTTTAAGTTATGTGTTAAGTTTCGTTTACCTGGGGATTTACTGGAACAACCATCACCACATGATGCATACGGTGAAGCGGGTGACCGGTGATATTCTATGGGCGAACCTGCATCTACTTTTCTGGCTTTCCCTGGTTCCTTTTGCTACAGGCTGGATAGGAGAAAACAATTTCAGTCCCATGCCCATGGCTTTTTACGGGATCATCCTTCTGATGGCGGCCTTTGCCTATTTCATTTTACAACTTCGGATCATTAAGAACGAGGGAGAGAACGGCATTTTGGCGAAAGCCGTCGGGAAAGACCTCAAAGGCAAGGCGTCTCCCATTTTGTACCTTTTGGCCATTGCCTCCTGTTGGGTCAATGCCTGGATTTCCGGGGCCATATATATTTTGGTGGCATTGATGTGGCTCATTCCCGATAAAAGGATCGAAAAAATCATCAATCAAAATGAATAATTATTGAAAGGCAGTTTAGGTTTTGTGAAGAATCATTCACCTGAGACTTCGATGAATACATGATGCTTGTCGGTGGTTCACAGCAAAAAAAACAAAGACATTCAACCTTTTTTATGCGTATGAAGTTTTTTTTTTGGAGGGATTTTCAGGCTCAATATATTGACCAGACCCATTTTTTCGTTTCTTTAAAACCAGCCGACAGGGTTAAATCCTTCGCCTGCAATTTCAGTTTTGGAATGATATGTAGCCTAAAAACACAAAAAAATGGACCTGACCACTCCAATCCAGACTATTGAAGCCGAAAGCCTGAATAAAGTCTATTTTGAAGAAAATTATATCAGGCAAAATAAACCAGTGATCATTAAAGGGCTTTTACACTGTACGGAAGCCGAAAAATTATGGAGCCTTGAATATTTAACGGAAAAATTAGGCCGATATCCCGTTCGGGTATTTGACAAAACAAAAGAAAACGGAACCTCTTTTCTTCGTGGAAACAGGACGGTTTTGATGAAGGAAATGCTTAACCTGATTCATGGCAATGAATCCTCAAACCTCAGGATGTTTGTCAGCAAAGTGTTGAACAAGGATAAGGATCTCCAGACTCATTTTTCGACACCTGCTTTTTTTACCTGCAAACTCCAGCTGCCAAAATTGTTATTCCTTGGGGGGAAGGGCACCATTGTTCCTTTGCATTTTGATTTCCTTTTTGACGATGGGCTTTTGACGCAGTTTTTCGGAAGAAAGGAGGTTATTTTGATTGAAAATAGCCAGTCGAAACTCTTGTGCCGTCTGCCGTTGAACAGCATATCCCTGATCAATTTATTCGAGGTGAATTATGAGGAAAACCCACAGCTAAAAAAAGTGAAAGGATACAGGGTAACCCTGGAACACGGCGACACCTTGTATATCCCCTCGGGGTACTGGCATCAGCTAAAATACACGGATGCCAGTATGTCGGTGGCTTTCCGAAAATGGAACCTCAACCCGGTAAAATCCATTTCCACAGCCATCCTACGGATCGGGCAAATAACCGTTGATAAATCCTTAAATGCACTCTTTAGAAAAAGGTGGCTCCGGTTAAAGGTTAAAATAGCGCGGTCCAGGCTTTGAGAAGATTTTCAAATGATGGCCATTTTTTTAGTTCCTATGTCAGTTTTATTTTGGACGGATGCCTGTGTTGCTTTAACTTTGATCCAAAACAGACCATGACAGAAAAGACTTACCTCGAAGTCACCCAGGAAGCGGGTAAAGCGTTTTTTACGAGCAATATCAAAGGCCCCATTGTGATGTTGAATCTTTTGAAGTTTCGGAAAACGGCGGACTATTCGACCGTCGAAACATTGGCTCCTGCGGGAGAAATTTCCGGAAAGGAGGCCTATCGATTGTATATGGATCACACCTTGCCGTTTTTAGAAGAGGCCGGGAGCGAAATTATTTTTCAGGGGAAATCCGAGGGGTTTCTGATAGGCCCGGAACATGAAAAATGGGACATGGTATTATTGGTCCGGCATAAAAGTGCTTCCGATTTCCTGACCTTTGCTACCCATGAGGCATATTTAAAGGGGGCCGGACACCGGACAGCGGCGCTGGAAGATTCCAGGTTGCTGCCTATACAAACCGAATCCATTACCACCAGGTGATCCCGGGGTGCCTGATCCTTTTTTTGAATGGGCTTGAAATTTGTCGGGCAATCTCATCCTCTTATCACGAATAAGGTCAAATGTGCTATTGTATTACCCTGGCTCTTCCCAGCTCCTTGAGTCTCCGAAAGTGAGAGGCCAGGGCGTGAAAAACAGTAGGCTTCAGGTTGTAAGGGAATCCATATTCTTCAGCTGTATTTTTGATGATAGGGGCGATTTCAGGATAATGGACATGAGAAATATTTTGAAATAAATGATGCTCAATCTGGAAATCCAGCCCACCGATATACCAACTGAGGAGTCCGTTTTTTCTACCAAAATCCGAGGTGGTATGCAGCTGGTGGACCACCCAATCATTTTTGATCTTATGATCTTCATTAGGAAGGGGCTGATCGGTACCTTCCACGACATGGGCCATTTGAAATACCGTACTCATGATCATACCCGCCGTAAAATGGAGGGCGACGAAGCCAATCAGTATTTGCCAAAAAGAGAAGGGGGTAAAGATTAAAGGCAGCCCAATGATGATCCCTGCGTAAATGATTTTAATCAAAATAAGTTTGATCAGTTGCCAGGTCGGATTCAAATGGTGTTTACGCGTAATGCCCTGCCTGTTGTATTCCAGCAATTGACCAATTTCTCCGAACAATTTGGCAAAGGTCATGAGTCCGTAAAGCGGAAAGGCGTAAAATTGCTGATAACGATGATACTTTTTCAGGGGACTGTGTTCGCATAAACGAATGATCTTAACGTTGGAAATATCCGGATCATACTCGAATATATTGGTATAAGTGTGATGATTGACGTTGTGCTGGATTTTCCAGTTGAAAACACTGCTCCCCAGAAGCAGCATAGTGGCCGAAGCAAATTTGTTGGCCCAGGTTTTTGAAGCATACGCCCCATGAACACCATCATGCATTACCGACATGCCCACGCCAGCTTCTCCGATGCCCATGATAACGGCGAGCACTAATGCTCCCCATGGTGACATTGGAATAATGAGCACCATGATAAAAGGCACCAGGTAGATGCCCAACATAACAATCGTCTTAAGGTACAGGCTGAAGTTGCCATAGATGGGAATGTGGTTATCTTTGAAATAAGCGCGTACCCTTTTTCTTACTTCATGCGCAAACTCTTGTTCATAACTATTTCTCCTGATGAATTTAACGGTATCCATAATAACACTTAGATGAATGGTTCACCTTTAATTTATTGGATAATACATGAAATAAACAATGATTTTCGTCAAGGGATAAAAAATAATACCGGAAAAGAAAGATCCAACGGTTGCCCCAACGGTTTATCCAATGGTAATTGTCTTTTAAAACTACCGTTGGAGAAGTCAAAGTACCGCAGGATAGAAATTAGTTGTCGCCTTCAATACTTTCCTCTAGGTTTACTTCCAGCAATTCTGCTCATACCATATCTCCAGGTGCTCCAGATTGTGAGGGTTATGGACCGGACGCCCCTTTTGGGGGTTCGGCAACAGATATGACCAATGCGTCTGATCATGTAACGGTTTGGGACTAAATAAAGGCCTTAATCACAGCGCGGCAAACATCCATTAAAACCAATCATTTTTTATTGAAAATCAAATAGTTAGCAAAATTTTAGTTATTACAATGATATTGTACTACCTTTGCGGCTCACTTTATAATATATAATAATGAGTAACGGAACTGTAAAATTTTTCAACAATTCGAAAGGATTTGGATTTATCACTCCTGATGAAGGAGGTAAAGATGTTTTTGTACATGTCAATGGATTAATCGATGAAATCGCCGAAGGCGATAAAGTGAGCTATGATGTTGAGGAAAGTCCAAAAGGATTAAACGCTGTAAACGTTAAAGCGGCATAACCAAATCGCTTTAATTTTTTTACCCATAAAAGCCTGTCAAATTTTTGACAGGCTTTTTTTTTTGAGGAAATCAGCCATTTGCGTTTGCAAATCTGGGGGTAGGCCGTTATTTTTATAAAAACAAACCGTCCGGTACCGGTTTAAAACGCATTCACCAATACACCTTTACCATGATACATGAACAATTGCTGGGATTCATCAAAAAAGGGGAGTTAGAAGAAACCATCAACCTGCTCGTGGACTTTGTAAGCAAGCATTACACCCGGTTTGCGACGGAGGTGTACCTCATCGCCAACAGGTACAGCAGAGTCACCAGTGAAAAGAACAAGGGATTGCTGGAACACAGCGATTACCAGATCGAAATGAATTCCATCACCTACAGCCTGCTGGAAATCATCGAATCTATCGACAGCCTCAATGAAGAGAATTTCAAAATAAAAAAGGACAGTAATGAGGTCTTTTCTTCCATACTGGAACTGGAAAAGCGTTTTAACCAGGCCCGAAAAAATGCCAATACCATCCTGTCCAATCAAACCCGCCTGAGGGAAAAAAATGATATCGCCCGTGAGTTGGGGGAAATATTCATCAATTATCCGGATCTGATCAAATCCTATGCCGGTACAAGGTCGGAAGGCATTATTGCCGGCATTGCCAACCGGTATAAAAGATTGCCTGAAATCAGCGGCATCGATTTTTTTGAATCCGTGGCTGAACCAGTATTGGGCAATTTCACCAAATGCAGCATTGCCAATGCCCTGGTGGAGATCATCTACACGGGACAACTGCAAACCCAGGAGGATCCGAAACTGGTACCCGACAATGAAAGGATCGCCAATATCCTGGATAAAATGTTCCCGAGTTCATTCCAGACAGTAAAACTGAGCATCACCCGGGTCAGCGCCGAGTTGGAATACTTCCTCGGGATATGATAGAGAATGGAGGCACAAAAAATCAACCCTCAAAATTCCGGCAATACACACTGTTTACTCACCCGCTTCAGCAGCGCATCAAAATCATCAAGTCCCTGCTGCATGACCGGAGCATTATCTTTGTGACAGGTCAGGCAGGCTCCGACAGTCAGGATGCGTTTTTGCTCTTCCGGGGTAAATGGCCGGGCATTACCCCTTGTAGCCGGGGTGCTTTTGGGCAATTCAAGAAATCCCACCCACGCATCCTGGGGCAGGTTGTCGTGATCCTCATCCGCATAATCGGCTACGAACTGCCAGGTTCCTTTTTGTCCATTGACCAAATAATTTAAGGCTCCCCGCCCGTACCCTATGGCCAGCGGATTGTTGTGGCAACTTTTGCAATCCCGACCTGCTTTCACTGTAGTGTGGGCTTCCAGGGGAGCAAAAAGCCGATAGAAGGAAAATCCTCCATCCTCTTTCTCTTGCGGAAATTCAGCCTCATCAATGGTCATGATCATACCGGGGACGAATGTTTTTACGCGGCGACCTTCTTCATTTTCCACAATGCCGAGCGTAGGAGATTCTGCAAAAAATTCGCCAAGGTGTTCGATCCATTTGCCGTCCACCATTTTCCGATCCAGTAGATCATAACTTTGGGTTTGGGGTTCGTAGCTATTATGGCAACCGATGCATTGGGGCGTCCAGGAAGTATGACAGGCGCTGCACGTGAGTGCGTCATGAGCCGTGCCCCGGGTGCATATTTCAGCGGGAGGGGTTAATTGCAGCCGCTTTCCGGAATTCTTACTGATAAAAAAGGCCTTGCCCGCACCATCAACCGATACATTGATCATGGCTTCCTCTGCCTTTTCGCCTTTGACAAACCTTTCCAATTCGGACAAGGTGGATCGCAGGGCGATGATCTTTTTGGATTCCGCATCAAGAGATTTAAAAGGGATCACTTCGGGCGCCTGGTTGAAATGACAATCCTGACAACGCACCCGCACCGCTTCCTCGCTGTGCATATATTCGATGCCATCCCCCATCACTTCTCCTGCATTATGACAATCAATACACTCCAGGCCGAAGGTATGATGTACATCTTCGGTTATGTATTGAAAATTACGCCCGTCTTCCAGTTTGCGAAAACCTGGCTTGCCCTTCACTTCGGCATCTGTATAACGGGTTTCATGCCAGCCCTCGTAACTGGTAGAAATCCGGCCCGACCGGCTGTGGCACCCAAAGCAATGATCGTTGGATATCTGCATATTCAGCGCCGCATGCACCTTCAACCCTTTTCCGTCACGATATTCGGCAAGGGATGCTTCCGCCTGTTTACTGTAATTAAGGTGGCAGGCATTACACCCTCCGCCGCGGGAACTTTCGCTTACCGGTTCGGAAGCTAATTTTTCGCGACCTAAATGACAGGATACGCATAAACTTCGCAAATGCGTATCCGCTGCGGAATTGCCCAGGTCTTTAACATGATGATGGGCATCAAAAGTTTCAGATTCTCCAAAGGCATATTTATCAATGGTGATGATCCCGCTCATCGTATTCATGAGCGACAGTTCGATACGCTGAGGAATGCCCGGGTGGCAATCTGTGGTGCCACAGGATAAATTCGCAGTAGCCACGTTTCCGGGGATAAGGATCATCCCTTCATGGGAGGCCTCCTCCTCTTCCGCATTGGGATTGCCCAGATGACAGGAGGCACAGCCTATTTTTTGGGGATCGTGAGCAGGAGAAAAACCGGTCATTTCGGCATGGCAATTCAGACAGGTTTCCTTTCCTTCATTTTTTATGATGACATAATCTTTCACCACTTTCGGCTGTTGGTCTTTCCTCGTGCATTGCCATGCTAAAAGAGTAACGATGGTCAGCAGGAAGATGGGGGCAGATTTTTTTTTCAGAAAGGAATAAACAAAAATCGGCATGGTGCTTTTTTTTGTAAAAATAAGGCGATTTACCCATAATCACCATCATAAGAGAAGAAGGTTTTTAAATAACATGAAAATATGTTCATATATATGTTTATTTAATTATTTTCCATATCTTTGACAGGCAACAAAAACAACAGGAATATGTCAAAAGTGGTTGTCCTCGGAGCGGGAATTTCAGGTCATACTGCCATCGCTTATCTCCGGCGGCAGTTAGGAAAGGAACATGAATTGGTGATGGTCTCCCCAAATTCTTATTACCACTGGATTCCTTCCAATATTTGGGTGGGGGTAGGCCGGATGAACATTGATCAGGTTAGGTTTGAACTCGCGCCGTTATATAAAAAGTGGGGCGTGAGTTATAAACAGGCCAAGGTCATGGACTTTTACCCGGAAGGGAAAGGGGACCAAAAGACCGGATTCGTTACGGTAGAATACGTTGCCGGGGATAGAAAAGGAGAGGTAGAGAAGGTTGAATATGATTTTCTCATCAACGCTACCGGCCCCAAATTAAATTTCGAAGCTACGGAAGGGCTGGAACCTGGTAAACACTGCGTTTCTGTTTGTTCCTATACCCATGCGGCCGAAGCCTGGCAACGGTTGCAGCAGGTGCTGGCCAAAATGGAAAAGGGCGAAAAACAGACCTTCCTGATCGGGACGGGACACGGGACTTCCACCTGTCAGGGAGCAGCTTTTGAATACATCCTGAATGTTGATTTTGAGATTAAGCGTCGTGGCCTCGAGGATTTGGCGGAAGTCATCTGGATTTCCAACGAATACGAACTCGGCGATTTTGGAATGGGCGGCGCTTTTATTAAAAAAGGAGGGTACGTCACCTCAACCAAAATATTTACAGAATCCTATTTTAATGAGCGTAACATAAGCTGGATCAAAAGGGCAGCGGTCACCAAAGTGGAGGAAGGGAAAATCCATTATGAAACGCTCGACGGAAAATTCCACACCCAGCATTTTGATTTTGCCATGCTCATCCCTGCCTTTAGTGGCCACGGTTTTAAAGCTTACGATAATGCCGGAGCTGACATCACTGACAAACTCTTCGCAGCAAACGGTTTCATGAAAGTGGATGCTGATTATTCCGGAAAACCGTATGACGAATGGACCATACAGGACTGGCCGGAAACCTATCAGAACCAGGACTACCCGAATATTTTTGCTGCAGGTATCGCATTCGCACCCCCACACTCCATTTCAAAACCGATGAAAAGTGAGAACGGCAATCCCATTTTCCCGGCACCTCCACGAACAGGAATGCCTTCCGGGGTGATTGGAAAAGTGATTGCCGATAACATTGCCGAATGGATCAAATCGGACAAACCGCTGATCAAACACAAAGCGTCAATGGGCCGAATGGGCGCCGCCTGTATCGTCTCTGCCGGATTCGGCATGACCAAAGGTACTGCGGCCACCATGACCGTCAACCCGGTGGTGCCGGATTGGGACAAATACCCTGAATGGGGAAGAGACATAAAGAATACGGTTGGAGAACCGGGACTTGCCGGGCACTGGATGAAATGGTTTATGCATTATATGTTTTTGTACAAGGCAAAAGGAAGACCGTTTTGGTGGTTATTGCCGGAATAAGTAAGGGGAACAGGGACATAGGGGAGAGTGTAAAATTGGTAGTGATTTTTCATAACATCTTAGTATCAAAATAGTACAGCATCAAAGCATCATGAGCAAAACAAAGAAAAAAAGATATACCGATCAATACTATCCTCCGATGCCTACCAAAAGAACTTTGTTCTGGAGGAATTTCGTGCCCTTTCAAATTTGGCGTTTTTTTGTGTTGAACTTAAAAATACTCAAGATTGTAGTGAAGGGACACTCCTGACCTACCCTTTTCATGCTGTTTTTCAGATACCAGACAAAAGCTTCTTTTGTTCATTAATGTTGTATTGCCTTTCCGGATCGGTCAAAACCGATCCAAAAAGCCTAATCGGCTCTTTTTACTGCCTAAATCAATGTCTTTAGTGATCAATATCACTTAACACCTCTGATATATGTCAATAGATGAAAATTTTATCATGTGTACATTTGTAGTGATTTCCAACCATTCATTAACAAGACAGCTAAACAGATTATGAAGCATCTACTGATATTAGGAGCGGGAACCGGCGGCACGATCATGGCCAATAAAATGAGAAAAGCACTCGACAGGGCCGATTGGAAAATCACTATTGTCGATCAATACAGAACACATTACTACCAGCCGGGATTTCTTTTTATCCCCTTCGGTATGTACACCAAAGAAGATGTGATCAAACCAAAAAGCAATTTCATCCCTCCAGGGGTGGATATCATTTTTTCCGGCATTGATAAAATCTTACCTAAAGAAAGCAAAGTGGCGCTTGAAGACGGAAAGGTGATCAACTATGACTATTTGATTATTGCCACAGGAACCAAAACTAATCCGGAAGAAACACCTGGCCTGAAAGGAGAACTTTGGTATAAAAAAGTATTTGACTTCTACACCATCGAAGGCGCTCTTGCTTTGGCCAATTTTTTCAAAACATGGCAAGGCGGTAAACTGGTGGTCAATGTGGTAGAAATGCCCATCAAATGTCCTGTCGCTCCCCTTGAATTTTTATTCTTCGCCGATGCATTTTTTACCGAAAGGGGCATGAGAGACAAGGTGGATATCACCTATGTCACGCCTTTGGGCGGTGCATTCACCAAACCCAAAGCTTCAAAGATGCTGGGAAGTCTGATGACGGAGAAAAACATCAATATCGTTGCCGATTTTAATATCGCAGAAGTAGATAACGAAAACATGCTCATCCGCGATTACGCTGACCAGGAAGTGCCTTTTGACTGTTTGGTATCGGTGCCTACGAATATGGGGGACGATATGATTGAGCGAAGCGGTTTAGGAGATGAAATGCGTTTCGTGCCTACCGACAAAAACTCCCTCCAGTCCAAGGAATACGAAAATATTTTCGTATTGGGTGATGCGGCAAACATTCCAACCTCCAAGGCAGGGTCAGTAGTCCACTTCGCAGCAGAAGTGCTTTATGAAAATCTTTTGTGCGCCATCGAGGGCAGACCTTATACGGCTTCTTTTGACGGACACTCCAATTGTTATATAGAGACAGGTCATGGTAAAGGGGCATTGATCGATTTCAACTACGATACAGAACCTCTCCCTGGCCATTTTCCATTTCCCGGTATCGGGCCTTTCGCCTTGTTGAAAGAATCCAGGATGAATCACTATGGAAAGTTGATGTTCCGCTGGATTTACTGGCACATTCTGCTGAAAGGTAAAGAAATGCCTATTGATTCCAAGATGACCATGGCCGGCAAAACCATGTAAAGTCACTTTTATTTTAATCTAAATCGACGGTAAATGGAAATTATCAATAAAAAAGACGATCAGCAAATTCAGGGGCAGATAGACGCGATCAATCAAAAGCTCGACCTGTTGCTGGAGGGCATGAAACTCCAGCAGCAAAAAAGGGAAGAGACGGAGGATTTGGTCAAAGACTTATCCATCATCGGCAATGATATGTTTAAGACTGCCGTAGTGGAACTGGACAAAGCAGGCGTCGAACTGGATACTGAAGCTCTTGCCGGGTTAGGGTTTAAAGTGCTGAGAAACATCAAAACTTTTTATGAGCTTTTTGAAGCTATTGAAAGTGCGAATGATTTCATAAAAGACGTAGGCCCTATCATTCAGGACGTGGGCCTGACAAGCATTGGTTATCTCCATGAATTAGAACGAAAAGGATATTTCGAATTCATGAGAGAAAGCGGAAAGATCGTGGACAAAGTTGTTACAACCTACTCTAAAGAAGACATTAATTTACTGGCGGATAATGTGATTACCATTCTGGATACGGTTAAAAATTTAACCCAACCCAACATGCTCAAGGCCATGAATAATGCGATCACCATCTACCAGCATATGGATATGGAAAATATTCCGGAATACTCTTTGTGGAAAGCGATGAAAGAAATGAGATCCCCGGAATTGAAAAAAGGAATTGGTTTTATGATCACCTTCCTCAAGAGTTTATCAAAACAAGAAGTAAACAATTAAAAATCGGGCAATATCAAGCCTCTATTATTCAATTAAATAATTATCATCATGGCAGTTAAAACTTATAATGGAAAATCCGTCGATGTTAACGAAGAAGGATACCTCACTGATCTGAGTCAATGGGATAAAACAGTTGCAGAAAGTATCGCTGCAGAAGAAGGCATAGAAATGACAGACAGGCACTGGGCGGTCATCAATTACCTCCAGGACCAGTACAAAAATGAGGTGGCCCTGTCTATCCGCAGGATCAAACAAAGCGGTGTGGTAGATATCAAGGAGCTTTACGAATTATTTCCAAAGGGCCCTCTGAAACTATCCACCAAAATAGCCGGAATCCCTAAGCCTGCCAGTTGTGTCTAAGTTCAGTTTTGAACCCACGATAAAATGTTAGCAACATTATTATGATCAGGTGTTTTCTAATTAATTAAAAAAAATATTCAAAAGTAATATCATGGAAGCAGGAACAATTTCAAAATCCGTCACTGAAAAAGTAGAAAAGAAACCGAACATCAAAAGAATGTGTTTCATTCTCTCAAAAGCCACCATCGACTCTGCTTATGCTTGTTTCGTTATGGCCAATGGTGCCCGCATGGAAGGTATTGAAGCGGAAATATTTTTCACTTTCTTCGGACTGGAAGCCGTAAACAAGGAAAGAATGAATAAACTACACGTGGCTACCGTCGGGAATCCGGCCATGCATATCCCTACAATGCTCGGTGGACTGCCCGGCATGGAAGCCTTCGCCACTTCAATGATGAAAAAAGAAATGGAAAAGCTTGACCTGCCTGACGTAGCTGAGTTTATTGAAATTCTTTCTGATTCAGGTACTAAACTTTGGGCATGTAAACTGGCTATGGATATGTTCCATTTGGAAAAATCTGACCTGGTGGATGAAATTGATGATGTGTTGACAATCGGAGATTTTTATACCAGAGCCCAGGAAGAAGGTTCTCAGATCGTTTTCATCTAAACAAATAAAATAAGAAAGGTTTCTAACCTTTTCCAATAATCTCAATCACTACTTTTAGATAATTCAGGATTGCCCTGAAAGTTACCTCCATGTTGCGCTACAATTTTTTAGCAACCCACAATGGCGGTAACTTTCGGGGTATTTTTTTCTAATGAATGCTGCTGGACATCCGGTTAAGTAAGTAACTGATCCCGCACCTCCATCAGCGCATATCCCAACAGGTTGAGTCCCTTCCAGTTTTTAGGATCCTCAATCCCCTCATCCCCGCTTTTCATGCCAATCCCCCAGATGTTGTCGTAAGGACTGGCCTCCACGAGGATTTTTCCTTTGGTTGCCATCAGAAAAGCCTTCAAATCCTTATTTTGTTTGAATTTCAGGTAATTCCCGTTGATTACGATATCGCCGCACTTGCCTTTCCAGCTTTCCACCTCAAAACCCAGCACCTCCCGTCCCAGTTTTTTGGCTTCCCCCGGAGACTTGCACCTGAGTATTTTATCCAGGGTTTCCTCATCCTCAAAGAGCCTGGCTTTTTCTGCCATCATCCAGTGTTCAGCGGTAGGGTAAGTAATGTCTTCCCAGGTGAAACCCCGGTCAAACCACTGGCTGAAGCACGATTTGCCAATACTGCCATCTTTTTGTGGCTTATCTCCCCAGAAGAAAATATACTCCGGCCTGAGACCATTTTGAATCTGGTGATCCAGCCATTCGTTACTGTATTTCATAATTAATTTTGTAGGAAACAAAAAGTCATTCGCTAAAAGAACTCTTCCCTGGTATTTTTAGTTCCTTGCTTACCAAACCATCCCCAAATCCGCCAATCCACAAACCCTGATCCTGACAAAAAAAAACATGAGTTCATCCCAAATTTTCAAAAACTGTCTGAACTGGAAATTTTTTGATTATTTGAAATATTTTTTAAATGTAAAACCTGCCTGCTGACGCAGGAAGGCAGGTGTAAAACAAGGAATTTAAAACCTGCCTGCTGACGCAGGAAGGCAGGTGTAAAAGTGAGTGGGCAAAAGGTTTGGGTTTTGGAAAAAGTCATTTTTTGTCGCAAAACACCTAACCCACGACCCAAACACTTCTAAATTTTGCGGTTACTTGTTTTAAACCTTGCCTGCTGCCGTGACGGAAGGCAGGTTTTGCGGTTTATTTCTTTTGTAAAAGAAAAATCCCGAATTTTATCTGATTAGATGAAATTCGGGATGACTCATGTTAACGTTATGATTCAAACAATTTTCTTCAATTTGAGGAAAGACCAACGAGCAAATCCAAAAGGATCATTGAGCACAAAGCTATAGATGAGCTAACCCCATGGAACAACTTTTATGGCAGCAAGCACATGGCCTAGCACCCTTCTTCCTCTACCGGCTTTGCCACCTTCTTCGGAAGAATCGTCACTTTTTTCTTCACCGGTTTAGGGGCATCAGGTGCTGCTTCTCCGGCTTTCTGAAGTTCCGATATTTCCTTTTGAGCTTCAACTAAGATATTGTTATAATCGTAAATGGCTTTATCGCCGGTGGCCATGACCGCATCGGCCATTTGTCCTTTATAACCGCCCTCGAGTACTTTAAAATTGTTGAACCCTAATTTACGCATAACCATCCAGGGGCCATTAGCCGCCAGGTGGTCTGCCCCATAGAGAACATAGGTGATCGATGGATCCTTAAAAAGGTCGAGGTTTTCATCCTCCAGCAATTTGTGGGTCGGAATGTTTAATGCATTTTCGAGGTGGCCGATATTAAAATCGTATTTATTGCGGAGGTCCACAAACTTGACCTTGCCGTCATTTTGGCTGAGAATTTGTTTAGCGGCTTCGGGGCTCACCATATAGTCAGCCTTGAGGATTTGCGTGAGCATTTCTTCATTGCTGATTTTATATCTGAATTTCTGTTTACCGATGGTCAGTAAACCGACGACAATAACGAGAGTAAAAAGGGTTAAGGCTATTGTCAGTCTGCGTATGTTGGAAAGCGATCTGTCTGGCATAACTTTTTGTTTTTGATACAGGTTAATGTTTACGGGGATACTGGTCAGCAGCCCTCTTCCTGGACGGCTTCTTTTACCACTTTTTTGGGAAGAACCTTTACTTTTTTCTTCACTTCAGGATTTTCCGCCGGCGCCTGGTTGTCTGAAAGAATATCAGGAACGATTTCAACGCTTCCCCCGGCAAAATACCTGCGTGCTGCCATTCTAGTGTTGTAAAGATCGAGTTCAGTATCAGATACCTGATCGTCTGGTTTGACCGGTTTCATGATCGTCTCGACCCAGGCTGTCAATCCCCCCTTCATGACAAAAATATTCCTATATTCAGCTCGACGCAGCATGACCCACGCCTGCTCACTGATCTCATCCGTATCCCCGTAAAAGACTTTTTTCATCTCTCCTTTGTTGTAATAATCCTTATTTTCCTTCTCGAACAACTTTTCAAAAGGAATATTAAGGGCTCCTTCGAGGGAAAACTTTTCATAAGCTTCAGGGCTTCTCAGATCAATGATCAATAAAGTAGGATCCTGGTTGATGATCAGTTCGGCCACTTCATCTGTAGTGAGAAACCTTGTATTATCTTCCAGCTCCATCATCAATTTATCTGCGGGCAATTCTTTGGTATTGGATTGCTCCGGCAAAAAAATCAACCCTCCGGAAAGGACAATAGCCACTGCCATTAGGAACAAATACCTTTTTCTGATAAGAAATGGATTTTTCATCGATTCTACTTTTTAAATTTAATATTCTACTTTTTTCACCCTGCGCTTAACCAAAGTACCTACCCCAAAGGCAATCAGCGCCACCATGGTAAACAAAAAGGCAAATAATCCGCTGGAAATGCCCAGTGTTTCATTTATTCTTAGCCTGCCGAGATTGGAACTATAGTAAAAGTCTTCGATGAGCGGGAAGGCTTCTGAAAAAACCATAATCCCAAAAAAAGCACCCACCACAAAAAGCATGGCATCGATTTTACCAATGGCGGCCGCGCAAATACTCGTTCCCGGACAAAAACCTCCGAGGACAAAGCCCAGTCCCATGATGACACCCCCTACCAGGATCGGGTATAAAAAGGTAGGCATGACATACAATTTGCTCATGTCCAGCCATCCCATATAGTTAAAATATAAAAGCCCTACCAGTGCAGTAACTGTAGCGGTAAAAAATACCCGTACCACTGTAAAGTCATACCCGTAAAAGGAGCCCACCAGCTTCCTGGAAGTCGAAAACCCCGAAGCTTCCAGTACCATTCCAAAGAAAAATCCCAACACCACCGCAATGGCGTATGCCCATCCTTCGTCTATAAACCCATTAGGAATTAAAGGTCCCATAATTGATTGTTTTTTTTGATTGTTCAAATTTGTTTGTTCGCCTTCGGGTTATAACCGGTCAAATCCATAGTTTTCGGGCAAAATAGGCAAAAAGGTATGCCGACCCAAATATGGAGATCATCGCCAGAAAACCGGAAGTGGCCAGCACCGCAGAACCACTCAGGGCCGCCCCGCTCGTACAACCCCTCGCAAACTGGGAGCCTATGCCAAAAAGCGCGCCCCCCAGAAAGGCAAATATCAACCGGGTACGGGAAGTAATCTTTGGAGAATGCTCCACCTTCCAGGTCAGTCTCCTCGACAAGGCGCCTGATAAAAAGGCTCCCGCGATTAACCCGATGGCTTCGAAAACGAGCCAGGTGTTCAACGTATTACGGTCTTCCCGGATAAACAAATTATAATAATCCGATTCATTCGCGTGTTGAGGAGATATCTCCTGTACCGTGGCTATAACGGAACTCTTAATGGCTCCCGTTGCGCCCAGTCCGCGACCGGTGATGTAAAAGGTCATCAATAATATTACTCCCAGGAGAATACCCCCAAAATAGGGATTCAAAAAAGGAGCCGGAGTTTTATCTTTTGTACTCATAATTTTACTGGTTACTGGTTACTCGTTTCTGGTTACTCGTTTTTTTAGCTGGTAACCAGAAAAAAGAAACTAGGTTAATATAAATATCTAGTCAATTGTCCCGCATCCACCATAATAAACCTAAAGACCAATCCGCCGATGAGGATCAGGATCGCTGGCAGCGCAACAGGAATTTTATACCCTCTTATCTCCATAATTTCCAACACTCCCGGGAATACCAGTCCGAGGAAAACAACGAAGATCCAGAAGGGAACCGTGTACTCTCCGCCCAGGAACAGCTGAGCAGCCTCCTGCTGCACCTCGGGGCCGGCAAGGAATCCCATGAACAGGTGAACGATGAAAAATAATTCTATCGTAATAAGTAGTAAGTCTATTTTACGGAATGCATCGCGCTCCAGGTGCGTTTTGGCCATCCACATGATGGTAGCCGCACCGGTCGACAACCCCGAAGTCAGGAACAAAGGCCCCAGGATAGCGTTATTCCACAACGGCCTGGCGTTGAAGGCAGAGAGCAATATCCCCGTATAAATACCCAGGATGACCGAAAAGACGATCATGACCCAGGCCAGGGTGACTCTGTACTTTATGACAAGCGCTTCTGCTTTTTTTAAAATATCAAACTTCCAGTCCCATTTTGGAAATAATTCACTTAAAAAACTGGCTGACCACAAAATGGACAACGGTGTGATGGCCATCAATGTCCATGCCCCCCATGACATCGGGGATTCGAACCGTATGGTCGTGTACAGGCGCCAGGAGTACAAAGGATGTTTCAAATCGTAGATCAGGGCCGCCAGTCCAACCACTAAGGCAAAGGGAACGATAAATGTTGCCCACTTAACCGCCGTCGGCATCTCATCCTGTTTTCCGCGAATGGCATAATAAGCCGCGAAAAACAAAATTCCGGCCGAAAGCCCTCCCAGGAACAAGTATAACGAAATCGGCCAGTGCCAAATGTGTAAACTCGGATCTACCCCTGGAATATTTCTACCACTGATGATAAGTTCTTCATTCATGTTGTTTACCTTTTAGATCAAATAAAATACTTTAGGATCCGTACCTGCTTCGGGAGCCAGAACTTTGTGTTTTCTTTTCTTCAACATATGAGAAATCTCACTGTTGGGATCGTCCAAATCACCAAAATACATACAGTTGGTAGGACATACCGAAACACAAGCGGGCTTCAGCCCGTCTCGTACCCTGTGGATACAGAAAGTACATTTATCCACATATCCGTCCGGGTGAGAATAACGGGCATCATAAGGACAAGACTCGATGCATGCTCCACAACCGATACATTCGTCGTGGGTCACCAGTACGACTCCCCCTTCCACGATGTGGCTGGCCCCGGTAGGGCAACAACGCACACAAGGAGCATCGGCACAATGGTTGCATCGTTCTGAGCGAAGTTCAAGCTCCAGCAGCGGATAGGTTCCGTCGACCGTCTCACTGATCCAATCTCTGCAATATCCTATCGGCACATTATTTTCAGTTTGGCAAGCGACAACGCAGTCACTACACCCGACACATTTTTTAGTGTCTATTGCCATCGCGTATCTCATATGTCAGCTGTTTTGTTTGGGTTCTTAATATGAAAGGTGACGAAATTCCCGCGCATCCCGGTACCTCCCATGAGCGGATCGATCATTACATTGGTGATCAACTCACTGTCACTGGCCCCTTTCGCGTAAGCGTTGGTCAGTTTCTTATTATCATGGCCGAAACCGTGGACCATATAAACGCTGTCCCATCGTATTCTCTCGGTCACCCTGATTTTAACAGGAAAAGCAGATCTGACCCCATCCTGATTTTCCAGCCATATTTCCATTCCGGTTTTTAAGCCCCACATCTTCGCTACCTTCGGATTGATCCAAACGTTGTTCTCTTCCATGAGATCATGAAGATTAGGATTGTTCGCCGTCCGGCTGAAAGTGTGCATTGGGGCACGGCCATAGATCAGCCGGTAAAATCCGTTTTCAGGCTCCGGATGTGCCGTATATTTTGGTAAAGGGTCAAAACCTTTATCCTCAAATTTCTGGGAATACAATTCGACCTTTCCGGAAGGGGTTCTAAAATCCCATGGTTGTCCTTCCACATGGTACAAATTCGTCTTACGGGGGAATTTTTTGACCCCGATCTTTTCCATTTCCTCCAAAGAAGACCCGACCTGCTTCAGCTGCCAGTCCAACACCTCTTTGTAGTCTTCAAAATCATAATAAGCCCCCAGGCCCATTTTCTTACCTAATTCTTTGGCAATCCACCATGAAGGTTTGGAATCTCCGACAGGCTCCATCACCGGACTTCTGAGTGCCAGGTAAGGTTCACGGTGAGGAGAGGTACGTAACTCGTCATACCTTTCCAGGTAAGTACATTCCGGCAAAACAACATCTGCATACCCTGTCACCTCCATCGGCATGGTGTCACAAACGACCACAAATTCGAGGGAATCAATAGCCTTCTGGAAAGTTTCTTTCTGTGGCAGGGTCAACGGCAGATTAGTACCGGTAATGAACCAGGCCCTGATCCGGTGTTCCTCGTCCACATTCCCTTCAATAGAAGCATCGACCAAAGCGTTGGAAACAGAAAGACCCGCAAAAGGATATTTTCCATTGAGGAGATCTTTCCAGGCCCATCTTGGTTTTGGATATTCAGGAGAAGGATGCTCGGGCACCTTGATGCTTTCCGGGAAATAAAATCCCCCTCTTCTGCCGTATGAACCAAGCAGGGCATTTAAGATGGCCATCGCCCGGGCTCGCTGAGAATCATCCCCATACCAGGTCACGTGACGGCCCGGGTGGATGATCACCGCTGGAGCAGCATTGGCCATTTCCTTGGCCGTTTTGCGGATGAGCTCTGGCTTTAGCGTGGTAATGCCATAAGCCCATTCGGGAGTCATCTTGCGCACATGGGCTTTCAACTCCTGGAAACCTATAGTATGGTTCTCTACAAAATCCTTATCGTATAATTCTTCGTAAATGATGACGTTGATCCATGCCAGCAATAAGGCCATATCTGTTGCCGGTTTTATCGGTAACCAGTA
The DNA here is from genome assembly GCA_020636105.1 of Lewinellaceae bacterium. Classification (NCBI taxonomy): domain Bacteria; kingdom Pseudomonadati; phylum Bacteroidota; class Saprospiria; order Saprospirales; family Lewinellaceae; species Lewinellaceae bacterium. The sequence goes on along the minus strand of JACJYL010000001.1, from coordinate 4,382,869 downwards.
TTTGGATTTGCTGGCGGCCGTAGAATACCGTGGGTCAACCGTAATGATGGTCGCATCCTTGTCTATGGCTTCCGACATCTCCTGTACCTGCCCGTTGTGCATGTTTTCCCCTATATGAGAACCTATGAGTACGAGGCATTTGGTGTCGCGAATGTCCGTAGGTTCAGGAGAACCCATGGGCGCACCAAAAGTAGCCCCGAATCCAACTTCACGGGGACCGCGGCATTGAGCATAAGAAGGAGCGGTTTGGTTTTTGGTTCCGTAGGCACTAAACAGATGGTCGAATTGGTGACCTGATGATCCGTGTTTGAATAAAGCGACCGTTTCCGGTCCGTATTTTTCAGCGATCTTTCCCAGTTTTTCTGCCACGAGATCCAGTGCTTCATCCCAGGAAGCTTCCCGGAACGTGGCCTTACCTCCTTCTTTGGTACGGATAAGCGGTTTGGTCAACCTGTCTTTGTCATAATACATCCCGATACCTCCTGTACCCCGTGGACAAAGCCGCCCGTTACAATGCGGATCGTCCTGATTGCCTATGACTTTGATCAGCTTCCCGTTATTGTCTTTATACCCCCAACCGGCACACATCCAAAAACATACCTCACAATAAGTAGGCACCCTGGTCAAAGTATCCTCCGAGAGGGCACCGAACAAATCGTTCCTGGATCCAAAATCCATTGAACAACCCGCCAGACTGATTGCACCGAGCCCAAGGCCTGAAATTTTAATAAAATCCCGTCTGCTACCCATGCCTTAATTTTTTAAATTGAATAAATTAATTTATGATACTTTATTCATATATTATGACAAAAAAAATATCCTTTTATAACCACGTCAAGAAGAATCCTCCCCCTTAACGTCACAAAATTGGGCATTAATCTTCTCGAAAAATATGACAAAAGTCACCAGGAAGGTGATTTTTGTCAATCGGTTAAAAAAGCAGGCAATGAGGAATAAAAAAGAAGAATATTCCCGTTTTTTTCATGAAAAATTAATTTCCACCCAGCCATTTTAACTAAAACAAGAAAATATAAAAATGAAATTTCAAAGAATAATGATGTTTTATGATTGCTACTTTCAGAATTTAATTCCATAAAGGCCAAAAATTAAACAGTCAAACAAAACATAAAAAGGATGAATTGGTTGACTATTTAAAATGATTTTAAATTGTTAAATCTTGATTTTAAATTGAATTTTGATTCTAAAACGGCAAAAGCGACTCCTTTTGAGAGCCGCTTCTGCGTAAAGTTTAAAGTAGTTTTTGGCTATTGTTTTAGAATGACAAGCCCGTTTTTGTTTGTTTAAAAATTCACCTGAAATCTGTACATTCAAAAGCGAAAATACATCCTAATAATATCTTTCATACTGACCTATATTATCATGAGCCGGTGATTTTGATCATAGTGGCCTAAAAATAAAAATCCCGAATGTTGTCATTTCTGATAACATTCGGGAACCGTCCCTGCATGAAATACCGGGATAAATTGTCTTTTCCTATTATTAACGTTCTCCTGTTCAGAACAACGTTTTAGTCATTTTCAAGCACATTACTCACCGGATAATTCAAACGGATTTCATCGTCGTTGGAATCAAAAAACCGGTATTCCACCATGGTGTAATTATCCTGGGGTACGATTTTGATCAAGTTGCGGTATTTAGCCCACCATTTCATCCGGATACTTGGGAAACCTTTTTTCAGATAGGCCGCCACAAATGGATGAACGTGTAACTGGATTTTTTTGGCATCAGGCCTTGATTGGAGAATAATGGTCATGTCGCGCTCTATATCGTCTTCCAGCAGGATAGAGGCGTTTATTTTGCCCGTGCCGCCACAAGTCGGGCAGTTTTCGGCCGTATTGATGTTTACTTCAGGGCGAACCCGTTGCCGGGTGATCTGCATCAGTCCAAACTTGCTGAGTGGCAAAATCGTGTGCTGTGCCCTGTCTTTTTTCATGAACTGGCGTAAAGCCTTTACCAACTCGCGTTTATGCTCCGGATTACGCATGTCGATAAAATCGATGATGATGATCCCCCCGATATCACGGAGTCTCAACTGGCGGGCAATCTCTTCCGCCGATTCCAGGTTGACATTCAATACCGCCTGTTCCTGGTTGTTGCTCGACAATTTGTGCCCACTGTTGACGTCAATCACGTGCATCGCTTCCGTATGCTCGATCACCAGATATGCCCCGCTTGGCATGGTCGCCGTTTTGCCAAAGGACATTTTTATTTGTTTATTGACGCTAAAAGCATCAAAAATGGGTTTAGGGCCTTTATAATGCTTAACGATTTTAACCTGGTCCGGGGCAATGGCTCCCAGGTAAGTTTTAATATTGTCGTAAAGTTCTTTGTCGTTGACGGTGATCCTGTTGAAGGAATCCGTCAGGATATCTCTGAGAATACTTGACGTCTTATCCAGCTCATTCAACAATTTGGCAGGCGCATTGGCTTTGTGCAACTGTTTAAAAATATGCTCCCATTTGGACATCATCATATTTAGCTCCTCCAGCAGGTCTCCCACTTTTTTACCCTCGGCTGCAGTACGAATAATGACCCCGAAATTTTTAGGTTTGATACTTTCGATGAGTAGCTGCAAACGTTTTCTTTCGGCAGCGCTGGCTATTTTTTTAGAAACGGCAATAACATTCGAGAAAGGAGTCAGTACCAGGTATCTTCCGGGGATCGTAATTTCACAACTCAGACGGGGACCTTTGGTAGAGATAGGTTCTTTAAGTATCTGGACGAAAACATCCTGTTTTTTACTCAGCACCTGGTCAATTTTCCCTGTTTTGACAATTTCAGGTTCAAATTTAAAATTATCCAGTTTGTAATTGGAGATTTTCCCGCTGACGACTTTATCAGTGTAAGAAAGCAAAGATTTCAGTTGAGGGCCGAGATCTGTGTAATGCAAAAAAGCATCTTTCTTATGGCCTATATCCACAAAAGCGGCATTGAGGCCTGGCATTAATCTTTTTATCTTTCCCAGGAAAATATCCCCTACGGAAAAATTATTGTTTGTTTTTTGGTAATGGACCTCAACCAGTTTTGAATTTTCCATTAAGGCAATTTCAACCTCTGATTGGGTCGCATTGATAATCAGTTCCTTTTCCACATGTATTATATTTTTACGGGTACGAGCACAAACTCGTCAAAACGGAACAACCGTTATACCGGCATTTCATACCCCGATAAAACGGCAACTCGCCTAATACCAAAACAACAGCATTGACGCTGAATCGTTTAAATTAGTGGAAATACATTTTCGGTCGGATCATTTTAAGAAAAGAATAAGTACCCTCTCGTACCTGTTGAACTGAAATGATTCGACAATTAAACGTGACAAGAGCTAAATGGAATAACAAATTCCAATTTATAACAAGCTCCTTATTACAAACACAGAATCGCCAGGCCAATTGGGGAAACTATTTCCAGACGTTGATCCTGTATTCTTCGATGTTATGGCTCATTGATTGTTTGGAATGGCGCTGAACATTCCGGTTTTTTGGATTTTTGCTAAACACAGCGGGTTTTATGAGGGTTGGGCCACAAATCAAATCACGTGATATGAGCAGGTTTTAGGCTGTTTTAAGCCTTTCAGCAACCTGCTTTATAAACGGCAAAACGGATTGGAGTAATAAAGTGTCATCAATAATACTTATTCCAATCCGTTTTCAACGTTGTAACAAAAATGAACTTCCTTAACTCTAATGCTGTAATGCAATGACCTATAGGAATTCTGAGAGGATTTATCACACAGTACTCTAATGTGAATTCATGTGCGATAAATCCATGATAACCCGTTATGAATTATTTCTTCTTCTTATGACGGTTCTTACGTAGTCTTTTCTTTCTTTTGTGCGTCGATATCTTATGTCTCTTACGCTTCTTTCCACAAGGCATAGAATATTATTTTTTTATGTTAATTTAATTATTTTCTTCTTCTTTGGGCAATGAATTAACATTTCCCTTTACCTGATCCACAAAAACCTTTGCAGGTTTAAACGAAGGTATATAATGTTCAGGAATAACGATAGCCTCGTTCCTTTTAATATTACGGCCGACTTTTTCAGCTCTTTTTTTAATCACAAAAGAGCCGAATCCCCTCACATAAACGTTCTCGCCACTCGATAGGGTGCCTTTCACTTCTCTGAAAAAGGACTCTAAAGTCACTAGTACGTCTACCTTCGGTACTCCTGTCTTATCTGCAATAATAGCAACCAAATCTGCTTTTCTCATTCTTATTGGTTGGTTTTTAGATAGTTATGAAATTATACCCCATTTCTGCTAAGGCGGGTGCAAATTTCGCAATTTTTTTATTAATTAGAAACAAATAGGCTTTTATTTTTCTATCAATCAGGATTTTATGGAAAAAAAGAGGCGTCTTTCAGCATTTCGAATAGCTGAAGCCCCTTTTTATGCAGTTGGTACACCTGATCTACGGGCAAAATTTTGTTCCATTTATAAAAAATAAAATAGTAATTCATCCCTTCCAGGCTCCAATATTTCTCCAAAGTAAAAAATTGAAGCATATCCTTACTCATGGTACTGCGTATAAGACTTTCATCCTCTCCTCTCAATAAATATTGATCGGAAAATGCCGGGTATGCTTCAAAATCAAGATCCTGCAAACCAAAATGCTGGCCTATCTTATGGAAAAAAATTTCTGGCTGCATGGAAAAATGAGGCAATCCCAGTTTTTTGGAATCCACAAAAAAAACAGTCTGGCTGATCCGCCGTGTCGAATTGCCTGCTCCTACCACAAATTTATAATCAAAGATACGGAGATGAAAATCGAGCATTGAATCCTTCATCGACAACACATTGGTAATCCGTTTGCCGTAACCTCTGCGAAAAAGACGAAAATCCGTCAACAAATGGATCAGCCCCCAATCATCTTTTGCCGCGTAATCCATACGCAGCTGCGGGGCCAACTCTTCAATGTCCGTATTCCTGTATTGACGCATTTGATTATTTTTTTGCCAATAAATATTACCTCGCTCCTCCTAACTTTCTAAGTAAGTGCCTTACAGTATTAAAGAACCAATAAAAATTAGAATTATTAAGAACACTTCTGACTTTTACACCTGCCTTCCTGCGGTCAGCAGCCGGATTGGATATTCTATACCTTGGCTGCTGTCGCAGTAAGGCAGGTTCTGCGGTTCTGCTCGATTTGTTTATTTTTGAACCATCCCTAAACCAACTATTTCCCCGGAATCCTTTGCTCCTTTCTACCCAATCTTCACACCATTATATAAAGGAAACTTTTCCATATAAGCACACACTTCCTTTTCCGTACGAAGGATCAGAGATTCGTCTTTTATGTTTTTCATCAAAGCATCGATCCATTCAACCGTTTTCACGCAATCGGCTTCCATGAAGCCTCTTGTAGTGGCGGCAGCCACGCCAACCCTGATGCCGGAAGTAACCATAGGAGCCTCGGTATCAAATGGAACCATATTCTTATTGACCGTTATCCCCGCCCTGACCAGCGCATTTTCGGCTTCTTTGCCGGTAACGCCTTTGGAACGCAGGTCGATCAGCATCATGTGATTATCGGTTCCTCCTGAGATAATCTTATATCCTTTATCCATAAAGGCTTCAGCCATCACCCTGGCATTTTTTATCACCTGCCGGGCATAGGACTTGAATTCGGGCTGTAAGGCCTCATGAAAAGCAACGGCTTTTGCGGCGATCACATGCTCAAGAGGTCCGCCCTGCATACCGGGGAATACCCCGCTATTTAACACGGCTGACATTTTGATGGGGCTGCCTTTTTGGGTCATGCGTCCCCATGGATTATCAAAATTCTTTCCCATCATAATGATCCCGCCCCTTGGGCCACGAAGTGTCTTGTGCGTGGTTGATGTCACAATATGACAATGTTCCATAGGATCATTCAACAAACCTGCGGCGATCAATCCCGCCGGATGGGCAATATCGGCCAACAACAAAGCCCCTACCTCATCAGCAATGGCTCTGAAACGAACATAATCCCAGTCCCGGGAATACGCCGAGGCTCCGCAAATGATCAATTTAGGCATCACTTCCTTAGCCTTGGCTTCTACCTTATCCATATCGATCACCCCGGTTTCTTTCTCCACACCATAAAAATGGGGTTTGTACACCTTGCCGGAAAAATTCACATGAGAACCATGAGACAAATGCCCCCCATGAGAAAGGTCGAATCCCAAAATGGAATCTCCAGGAGTCAATACCGCCATAAATACCGCAGCATTGGCCTGAGCACCGGAATGAGGCTGAACATTTGCATATTCTGCGCCAAAGAGTTCCATTAAACGATCGATGGCCAATTGCTCGATCTGGTCCACTACCTCACACCCTCCGTAATAACGACGACGAGGATACCCTTCCGCATATTTATTGGTCAGGCAACTACCCATCGCTTCCAGCACGGCCTTACTGGTAAAATTCTCGGAGGCGATCAACTCAATGCCTTCCCTTTGACGATCCAACTCCTTCTGGATGAGATCAAAAATTACTTTATCGTGTTGCATCAGAAAAAATTTTTGCAAAAGTAATCCTAAAAAGGATAAAGTTTAAAGACTAAAGGCTAAAGTTTGACAAGTCGCCGGTCTTTTTATGTTTTATGGATCGCCCAAAAAATAAAAAATGAAAGGCAATGGAATTTTCATTCGGTTGAAAAAGGATTGCTGAAACAAAAACCGATGAAAAAAAATAAAGCTAATTGGATAAAATTAAATACCGGCCCCTAGCGAAAAAACAGGTAAAACAAACATTCTAATTAAGAATTTTAAAAAGCAATTTACCGTATTCGAAAAAATTAAATTTAAACAACAAACAAACAAATCGCAAAATAATTTAAGAATATAATTTCAAACAGATAAAAAACACCCCTGCCTTTCGAAATAAAAAATAAGATTATAATCATCTGATTGTTATGATATAAATCATCGTTTTAGCTTAAAAATCAGGTTAAATTAGATGCCGAAATCAAAGCAGGATGTTGCCTGTTTTTAATTCACCGGAATTTTTATTTATGGAAATTTCCGATCCTAACCAATTCTGTCTTTTTACCGCTCATTCCGGTTTTCTTTCCGGAATCCAGGACCGGCATTTCTGTACGGTTAAATTTTCTGATAAAACAATTTTTTAACGCGCTGCAAAGGCAGGCGGGTTGCTTTGTCTTTGCCACAAAGTATCATAACAAGACATGAAAGGTTTAAAAGTAAAAAACAGATGGATGGTCGTGGTTGGAGCCGTAATGATCCAACTCGCATTGGGAGCAATTTACGCCTGGTCTGTATTTACAAAAATTCTTACTGATCCCGAAGGTATTTATCAATTTTCAGCCACCCAGACCGCATGGGTATTCTCGGCAGGTCTGGCCACCTTTGCGGTGGTAATGGTCATGGCAGGCAAATGGCAGGCAAAAGTGGGCCCCACCCTGGTCGCCTTTTTAGGTGGAATCACGCTGGGATTGGGATATGTGCTGGGCGGTTTATTTGGCGGAAGCTTTGCAGGACAATTAATTTTCATCGGAATTGTGGGTGGAGCCGGTATCGGGCTGGCGTATGTGGTGCCCATAGCGGTGGGCGTAAAATGGTTTCCCGACAGGAAGGGCATGATCACCGGACTTGCTGTGGCCGGATTCGGTTTCGGCGCCACCATTTGGGTAAAACTCGCAGGCTCATGGTTTGGTGGCTTACTCAATACTTCCCATGTTTTGGGTTTGCCTAATGTTCAAAGTGTCTTTTTTATCTACGGCATCGTCTTTGCCGCTCTCGTCGTCCTGGGAAGCCTGGTAATGGTCAATCCCCCGGAAGGTTACGTGCCTGAGGGATGGACTCCGCCGGCAGTAGAAACCACCAAAGCTACCGGAGGTACCGAGTTTCAGTCCCGGGCCATGCTGAGAACGCCACAGTTTTACATGCTTTGGAGTGTATTCATGTTTTCAGCTCTGGCCGGACTCATGGTCATTTACAGCATCAAATTATTCGGCATCGACGCCCTAGAGTTCAACGGCATCCAGGGGGCTGGCGTCATCACCGGTACCGCCATGGCCTGGTATGCCATATTTAATGGCCTGGGCCGCATTGCCTGGGGCGCTTTTTCAGATAAAATCGGAAGAAAAGCGGCCATCATCACCATGACCCTTTTGCAGGGGTTGGTAATGCTGGCTATTTACCATGGATTTATTCACTTCGGACTGGCTACAGGGTTCATTCTGGCCTCTTCCCTCGTAGGGTTTAACTTTGGAGGAAACTTTGCCCTCTTTCCTGCTGTCACCGCCGACTTTTTCGGCAATAAAAGTGTGGGCAATAATTACGGATTCGTATTCATGGCCTATGGGGTGGCCGGTATCCTGGGACCTCAACTGGCAGGCTTTTTTAAAGATGCTGCACAGGATGCCTTTCAGCCTTCAGTGTGGATGACGCCCTTTATCATTGCCGGTGTTTCCTGCGTGGTAGCCGCTATCATCATGGCTTTCACCAAAGCACCGAAAACCAAAGTAAAGGTGTCCGAAACCAACATCATCCAGGCAGCTCCAAAAGCAGCTCCAATAATCGGGAACAAAAAGCCGGAGCAGAAACTGGAGCATGCTTTGTAAAGAAGACCGGCATGATTGACAAGCAATCCAGAAGTGTCGCTTTTTATTGACAAACAAATAAAATCAATAGTTTTTGTTTTGCATCCGGTGGTGTCGAAAGGTTAACTTTCGGCACCATTTTTTTTCCTTACCCTGCACTAATCTCTACCAGGTTAATTTCATTGGATTTTTTTAACGCGGACAAGTAATGGTTTGTGCCCTTCATCATTTAAAAAAACCTAAAAGCCATTTTTTCTAAAAAAATGATCCGTGAATACTTCATTATTTAGATATTTGTACTTTATACAATAAGTAGGACAAAACTGGTCTGAATGGACCTTTGAAATAAAGATATTTTCATGAAAGTAAGCCTGAGCATTCACTACAATACCATCCCCGGACAACAGCTTTACCTATCGGGGTCATCCAAATCCCTGGGAAAATGGGATCTTTCCAAAGCCGTCAAAATGGATTATGGGTTCGGCGGACAATGGTCGGTATCCATGGACATCACTGAAAAAACCGACCGGCTGGAATACAAATATGTGATGATGGACGATTATGGCCATGCCGTTTGGGAATGGGGTGATAACAGGATCATCCAGTTTTCGGGTAAAAATCCGGCAGTAGTCTATGCTGTTGAAACATGGAGGAGTCCTTCCAAAGAAGAAAAAGCCCTTTATACTTCAGCGTTCACCCGCGTCATCATGCGCCCGGAAGGCATCATCAAACCTCTCCCGGCCAATGCTAAAAAAAGCCTGGAGTTCCGCATCCATGTCCCACGCATAGAAACAGGATTCCAGGTTTGTGTATTGGGTAACCATGCCAAGCTGGGCAACTGGGACAAGACAGCCCCCCTGTTGCTGGATTGTGGGGATCACTTTCCTTTGTGGAAAGGCAGCATCAATGCCTCGGCACTGAAATTCCCTCTTGAATACAAATACGGCCTTTATGACCTGGCAAAAAAGGAAGTCGTAAAAATCGAAGGTGGCCCCAACCGGTTCCTTGCGGCTCCTCCATTGCAGGAAAACGATTATTTATACATCCGATCCGATGAAGGCTTCAGGCATATGAGCAATCATTGGAGAGGAGCCGGTGTCGCCGTGCCTGTATTTTCGCTAAAAACCAATCAAAGCTTTGGTGTTGGTGAGTTCCGCGACCTGAAAGATTTCATCGACTGGGCCAGGCAGGCAGGTATGAAAATGGTTCAAATACTACCCATAAATGAAACCATCGCTTCCCACAACTGGCTCGATTCTTATCCATACAAATCGATTTCGGTGATGGCGCTACACCCAATGTACCTCAATCTTGAGGGCATGGGCATCCTGAAAGATAAAAAACAGCGAGAAACCTTTAGAAAGCTTCGGGAAACACTCAATGGCGAACCTTATGTCAATTATCCTGAGGTCATGGCTTGGAAGTCCAAATACTACAAACTGCTGTTTGACCAGGAAAAAGATACTTTTTTTGAACAGGAGGATTACAAAAAATTCTTTGACACCAATAAGGAATGGCTTGTCCCTTATGCAGCCTTTGTTTACCTGAGGGATAAAATGAAAAGTCCCGATTTCAGGCAATGGGGGAAATACAGCACCTACGACAAGAGTGCTGTCGCAAAATTATGCAGCCCTTCCTCCAAAACATGGGACGATATTGCCATTCACTATTTCATTCAATATCATCTTGATAAGCAAATGCATGAAGTGGCTGCCTATGCCCGGGAGATCGGGGTCGTATTGAAGGGAGACATTCCTATTGGTATCAGTCCCAACAGCGTGGAAGCCTGGACGGAACCGCATCTCTTCAATCTCAATGCCCAGGCAGGCGCCCCGCCGGATGATTTTGCCGTAAAGGGCCAAAACTGGGGATTCCCCACCTACAACTGGCAGGAAATGGCCAAAGAAGATTATACCTGGTGGAAAAACCGGCTGCAAAAAATGGCGGATTATTTTGATGCCTACCGCATTGATCATATTCTCGGTTTTTTCAGAATCTGGGAAATACCCCTTCACGCCGTAGAGGGCACCCTGGGGTATTTCAATCCGGCCCTGCCTATGAAAGCAAAGGAAATCGAAGAACGAGGCGTGCGCTTCGACTATGAACGCATGGTAAAACCCTACATCCGCCACCATCTCCTGCATGGTATTTTCGGAGCGGAAACGGAAACCGTCATTGCAACATTCCTTGATAACTCCGGGTACGGTATGTACAGGATGAAAGAAAAGTATGATACCCAGATGAAAGTGAACCAGCATTTCCTCAAAGATATTGAAGAGGAAGCCCTGAGCGAAAAAAACCGCAGGATCAGGGATGGTTTGTTCGAGCTCATCGGTAATGTGCTGTTTATCCAAACGGGAGAGGACGAATGGCATCCAAGGATCAGCCTGCAAAACACGACTTCTTTTGCAGCACTGGACGACCATACCCGACAACAACTCGACCGGTTATACCTGCATTATTTCTACAAACGCCACGATGAATTCTGGAAGCAAAAAGGGTTGGAAAAATTACCTGCCATCATTTCTGCCAGCAATATGCTCGTTTGCGGAGAAGACCTGGGTATGGTGCCGGATTCTGTGCCGCCGGTAATGGATCAACTGGGCATTTTGAGTCTGGAGATCCAGCGTATGTCCAAAAATCCTAAAGTTAAATTTGCCCATCCGGCTGATGCCCCCTACTTGTCGGTCTGCACAACCTCCACGCATGACATGCCTACCATCAGAGGGTGGTGGGAGGAAAATCGCGCCTCCATACAGGAATTTTTCAATGACGAACTGGGCAATTTCGGCACCGCTCCTTTCTTTGCTGAGCCGTGGATTTGTGAGCAGATCATCGTTCAGCATTTATACTCTCCTGCCATGTGGACCACCTTCCCCATCCAGGATCTTTTGGCCATGGACGGAGATTTCCGGTGGAACGAAACACACCTGGAGCAAATCAACGACCCCAGTAATGTCAGGCATAAATGGCGGTTCAGAATGTTTCAACCCGTCGAGGAGCTCAAAGAAGCAAAGGCTTTTAATGCCTTGCTGAAAAGGCTGGTGAAGCGGTCGGGAAGGTGATACGAAAAGACGGTGGATGGTGGACGGGCTTGTCGTCTGTTTTTGACTCGAAAAGTTGTAGGATACTTCATTCAATTACAACCTGCTCGCCCAGATACTTTGGTTTTTTGGCAAAAACCAGGTCCAGCATCATTTAAACCGCCATGGATCCGGGCCGGAGCCTTTCGAAAACCGGTACCAGCGGGGTTTCCCAAAAGAAGTCAAGGTAATACCCGCGCCAAGTTGTACGACGCCGGACCACAACAAGGTCTTTTTACTCTGTTTGTCCGAAACAATCAGGGTATTCGCGGAAGTCATCAATCCAGTAAAAATCAGCGCAGTTCCAAAACCCCAAATCATTATTTTCCCTTTTGAGGATTTAGTGGATTTATAATGTTGCATGGCAGATATATCCTTGACTGCAAATTTAAATTGTGTAGGATACGGAAGGGTGCGGAAATTATTCCACTGCAATTTTAAATCTTTATCAAAGTGGCTATGATATTCGACCAGGTTTACCCGGATACTGTCATCAGACGCTTCGGCAACTGAACCGAAAAATTCATAATACCCTGTGCCTTCATCGGTGCGAAGGCTGTCTTCCAGCTTAAACCTGAATTTATCATTGAAGTCAAATTCCTTAACCTTTTTTCCATTCGTGATCTGTAGCTCCTGGGCATGGCAAGCCAACCCGATACCAAACATGAGTACAAGCGTGAATAATCGTTTCATTTTGTTTTAATATTTTGAAGTGTATTAGTTTTCATCTATTCAACTACGTCCGGTTTCTTTGCCATCCTAATCGATTGGCCTTATTTTTTAAAATCAAGAAACCAGAACCTGGTCACGGCGTTGTCACCCCCAAATTTGACAGGTGTGCCCCACATATTAGGCGCTTTGATTACTCGTCAAATTTGACCCCGCAAGCGGGGTAGGTGGTTCGCTGATTTATAAGGTTTTTTTAGCTCATTCCTCCCTCAACTCCCGGCGCAGGATTTTCCCGACATTGGTCTTGGGCAGATCTTTTCTGAATTCTACTTTTTTCGGCACTTTATAGGCCGTCAGATTTTGGCGGCAGTAATCGATGAGTTCCTTTTCGGTCAAAGATTTTTCTTTTTTGACCACAAATATTTTCACAACCTCTCCGGACTTATCATCCGGCACTCCGATCGCAGCTACTTCGAGTACTTTGGGGTGAGCGGCCACCACTTCCTCAATTTCATTGGGGAACACATTAAATCCGGAAACGAGGATCATATCCTTTTTGCGGTCCACGATCTTAAAATAACCTTCTTCCGTCATCAGTCCAATATCTCCGGTACATAACCACCCGTCGATGATCGTGCTTGCCGTATCTTCAGGACGATTGTAATAACCTTTCATCACCTGGGGCCCCTTGATCTGGAGTTCCCCTACTTTACCTGTCTCGAGCGGATTACGCTCATCATCCACAATACGCAATTGTGTAGAAGATATTGGCAACCCGATCGTGCCCACATGAGCCGTTTTGTCCAGCGGGTTGATGGTCGCCACGGGGGCACTTTCTGTCATTCCATACCCTTCAGAAAGCGTACAACCGGTCACTTGCTGCCATTTCTCGGCCACAGGACGCTGAACAGCCATCCCGCCACCTACCGTGACTTTTAGGGTGCTAAAATCTATTTCTGTGAAATTTTTATGATGGACCAGGGCATTAAAAAGCGTATTCACTCCGGTAAGTAAGGTAACCGGATGGGATTTCCATGTTTTGATCACTGAAGGCAAATCCCGTGCATTGGTCACCAGAATAGTTTTTGTGCCAATGCTCAACAGCGCAAGGCAATTGACGGTAAAAGCAAAAATATGATACAAGGGGAGCGGGCATAAAGCGATCTCCTCGCCATCCACCAGGTAGGGCATCATCCACGCACGCACCTGCAACATATTGGCCACCATATTCCGATTAGTGAGCATGGCGCCTTTTGAAACGCCTGTCGTTCCTCCTGTATACTGCAAAAGGATGACATCGTCCTGCCCTCCATCATAAGCCGGCAAAGTAAATTTTTTACCCTGTTTTATGGCCTCCATAAAACTGACCGTATTTGCTATATTATAAGAAGGCACCATTTTTTTGATCGAGCGCACCGCAAAATTCACCAGTGCCCCCTTAATGGTTCCCAACATCTCTCCAATGCTGGTCACGATCACCGTTTTGATGTTGGTATCTGCCAATATCTGCTCCAGATTAAAAGCGAAATTTTCAGCTATAACGATGGCTTTGGCCCCTGAATCCGTAAACTGGTGTTTCATTTCGCGGGGTGTATAGAGCGGATTGGTATTCACGATGACCAACCCTGCCCGCAAAGCCCCGAATAAGGCGATGGGATACTGGAGTAAATTTGGCATCATGAGGGCTATTTTATCGCCGGGCTCAAGGCCTCTGGATAAAAGATAGGCCCCAAAATCGCGGGACATCTTATCAACCTGATCAAAAGTGATCCCTTTGTCCATACAGATAAAAGCCACTTTTTTTCTGTACTTATTAAAGGTGGCTTCCATCATTTCCACCACGGAACAATAAGCATCCGAATCGATATTAGCCGGAACACCTCCGGGGTAATTTTTAAGCCAGGGACGTTGTTCTGTCATAATTTTTGGTATTGTAATTTAGCAATTTGTTTGGCAATCAGCTTTAAGTGCATAAGCTACTCCAATACTGATAACAGGCATAAGGTATAAAAATACAAATTTTCAAACGAATTTATACGACACAGGCAAAAAAGAGATCGTATTGTTAATATTCGTTTTACAAAACTATTTTAAACTGCTTTTGTAAATATATTTGAAAAAGACATTTAGAAAAAAAATAAAATTGTGACCCTTATCACATCATTGGTACCATAACTCATTTAATTTTGTACTCGAATTGAAAAAAAATATAGTTTATGCCTACAAAAAAAATGACTAAAGAGGTCTTCAAGGAAGTCTTCTTTGATTATACAACAGAAAAAGACTGGAACTACAAATCTGAAGTTCCTGCTATCATAGACTTCTACGCTGACTGGTGTGGACCGTGCAAAATGGTAGCTCCTGTACTGGAAGAATTATCTGAAGAGTACGGTGATAAAATCGACATTTACAAATGTGATACGGAAGTGGAACAGGAACTGGCCGGCATTTTTGGAATCAGAAGTATTCCGACCATGTTGTTTGTGCCTACCATGGATCAAAACAAACAGCCGATGATGCAGGTGGGTGCCCTCATGAAGCCTCAGCTGAAGCAGGTTATCGACAATGAGCTTTTAGTTTCAGCGACTGAAGAGTAAAACCTGAGGCAATGCGAAAATGATTTGCTGAAGCAATGATTCAGTGACGGTTAAAGATACTTATCATATACAATTCACATGAGGGTCATTACTTTGACCGAATGGATTTACAATAATAAAAAGCCTGAAGCTTCGGTTTCGGGCTTTTTTTTGTCTGCTATGGAAATTTTCATATTCCTTTCTTGCTCTTCATTCCATTTTTTTAACCAAAAAGGCTCATTGGTTACCGCTTAAATGGTTTGAAACTGGCTGAGAAACAATAGACTTCAATCCTTTCTTCGGATGTGAGCATAAAAATTTTGAGCCCACCTCCCGGAAAATCCTTATATTTGGTAATAGAAGTTGTTTTAATTGATGCTCCCCTTGTATAAAGAGGAAAACATAAAACAATTTTGCAGCGAACCATTTAACGCCAACTTACATGAGGAAATGGATCAATAGAGGATTCAAGTATTATGCATCTTTCCTTCATCATCGGGAAATGTTATACCTCCGTGATCCCGTCAAAACACAGGAAGATGTTTTACATCAGTTGATCCAGGCCTCCAGGGATACTGACTGGGGAAAAAGGCATGGTTACAAACACATCAGGAATTCGGCCGATTTTGCAGCTCAGGTTCCCATCCAGGATTATGAAAGTCTGAAACCCTTCATTCAACGTATGATGCACGGGGAAAAAGATGTTTTGTGGAACGGGCAGGTGCAGTGGTATTCAAAATCATCCGGCACGACTAATGACAAAAGTAAATTTATCCCGGTCAGCAGGACGAACCTGAACAAATGCCATATCAAAGGAAGCTGGCACACCATGATGTGGTTTTACCACAATCGTCCGGATGCCCGTCAATTTGAGATGAAGACCCTCATTATGGGCGGCAGCCTTGAGCCCTTCAAACCCTATCCCAAGACGCTGGTCGGCGATGTTTCAGCCATTATGATTCATAATATGCCCACCATTGGCAGGATGTTTTACAGCCCGGATCTGAGAACGGCTATCCTGCCCGACTGGGAGGAGAAACTCGAAAAAATGGCTCGGATCTGTGGCCTGGATCATCGTATGGTTTCCATTGGAGGGGTCCCGACCTGGACGATTTTGCTCCTGCGAAGGATACTTGAAATTACAGGCAAAAACAATATGCTTGAGGTCTGGCCCAATTTCCAGGTATATATCCATGGCGGGGTAAATTTCGAACCTTACCGGAAGCAATTTGAAGCATTTTTTCCCTCTGAAAAAGTTAGTTACCTGGAAATATATAACGCTTCGGAAGGGTATTTTGCCATTCAAAATGATCTGGAAGATCCCGGCATGTTGCTCCTGCTCAACAACGGCATTTATTACGAATTCATCCCGTTGGAAGAGTGGGGCAAAACGGACCAGAAAGCCATCCCCCTGTCGAAAGTGGAAGTGGGCAAGAATTACGCCATGGTCATCAGCACCAATGCCGGCCTGTGGCGTTACCAGGTGGGAGATACCATTACCTTCACCTCTGTCAACCCTCCAAAGATAAGGGTCACCGGCCGGACCAAACAATTCGTCAATGCCTTCGGCGAAGAAGTCATGGTCTCCAATACAGACAAAGCCATCGCCATGACCTGCAAAGCCACCGACGCTATAGTGGCTGAATATACGGTCGCCCCGATCTACCTCGATGATTCCGGAAAAGGAGGGCACGAATGGTTGATTGAATTTGAAAAAAAACCGGAAGACCTGGAACGGTTTAACCAACTCCTGGACGCCAACCTGCAAAAGGTCAACTCCGACTACGAAGCCAAACGTTACAAAGACATGGCCCTCGAATCCCTGCGCATGAGGGTCCTGCCGCAGGGTACCTTCGTCAACTGGATGCGCGCCCGTGGTAAATTCGGCGGCCAGAACAAAGTGCCCCGCCTGGCCAATGACCGGAAGTATGTGGATGAGATTTTGGAATTTTGGGAAGAAGGGCTGTGAGAAAGGGAAAAGGTTAAAGGTTAAAATAATAACTCTTTTCGTGGTGATGTTTTACTTTTCTTTAAATCTAATTTCCTTAAAGTTCAGAAGGGAAGGGAAGAATTGACAAAAATCATTGCCCAAATCCTCCAAATCCCTTAATATGATTGGCCTTTCAAAAACGCTTGAACAGGTCTTAAAATCAATGCCGTATGAAATGCTTAAAAAGAGCTACTCTCGCCATTCTATTTTTGTTCTCAGGATTGTTTTTTTCAGCAGCCCAGGAATTAACCCCCGACGCCAACACCCTACTCCTCCTCCACTTCAACGGTAACCTGACAGGCGCGCAGGGAGAAACGCCTTTCACCTCCAATAATATCACCTACCAACCCGGCATTTTCGGTCAGGGAGCTTACCTTGGACTAAACAACTTATTGGAATATTCAAGTGCAGCGAACATAGATGAACAAACAGGAACCCTCGAATTTTGGATGAAACCCAATTGGAATGCCAATGACAGCCAGGACCACCGGTTTTTAAAATACGGAAACTCGGGTGGCATGTTGTTTGGCAAGGATGCGGGTAATTGGTGGACAAACATTTTCAATTTATATGGCGGCAGTGGCGATCCGGAGATGAGTGCAAATGCTTATGCCGGGAACTTTTGGACTGCCGGTGAATGGCATCACATTGCGGTCTCCTGGGATATGGATGATTTGAAGTTTTACCTGGATGGCGAGCTTCTCGCTCATACCTCTCCTGCTTATCCGCTTCCTGCCATCAGCGAAACTATTTTTCAAATCGGAGGCAATGGCAATACCCATTTTGCAGAAGCTGTTGTGGATGAATTGAGGATCAGCAATGTGGTGAGAAGTGCCTCCGAAATTGCAACATCCTACACTTCGGGCTTAACCATTACCGGCCTGAGTATAGAACCTTCGTCAACAAACCTGTACCCTACCTGGCGAAAAAAGCCTGTTGTAAATGTTACCACTCCCCAGGGAGCAAATACTATCCCATCAGAAACCTTGAGCTGGACATCCTCGAACCCTTTAGTGGCAAGCGTAAATAACGAAGGCTTTATCATCGCCCTTTCGGCCGGAACGGCCACCATTACAGGTTCCATTGGAGGGTTCAGTGACGATGTGATGGTGACGGTTACCGCACCTTTCGCACCGCCTGTATATGAGACCATTGATCCCTATTTGTCCACGCCGGCAAGTGGAGCGGTAGTGGAAATTCCGGTGGTGATCCTGAGATACCTGCCAACGGTGGATGGTGTTATGCTGGATGCCAGTAAAGCACCCGATTACTGGAATCTCAATCCTATACCCCTGGCTGATTTAAAAGCCACAATTGATGCCTTTGATAAACGGGTAAAATTCGGACTGGAAGAGGGTTCAAAATTCCGTGGATACAATAACAACACGGCTATTCCTTATATCGGTTACCGGGTGGTGGAATACATTACCGTTTATGAGACTACTCCCCCGTGGGAAATTGGCAATTATGACGGCAACGGTTTTCCGCTTTATCACATTGACCATCAATCCATCTTCGAGCGGTTTAATTTAGAACATTTCATTAACGATTTGGGCGTAAGGGAGGTATGGATTTGGGATAATGGTGGCATGACCTCTGACTGGCCTTCCTACGATCCTATGATTCATAATCCGGAAGATTTTAGAACAGGTTGGGAATCCAACATGTCCAGCCCTGTCACAGGAGATATTTCAAACAGCAACCGGGACAATAGTGACTTGCCGG
This sequence comes from Lewinellaceae bacterium, assembly GCA_020636105.1. Taxonomy (NCBI): domain Bacteria; kingdom Pseudomonadati; phylum Bacteroidota; class Saprospiria; order Saprospirales; family Lewinellaceae; species Lewinellaceae bacterium. Next base: position 4,364,257 of record JACJYL010000001.1, on the reverse strand, counting down.
TGTATAACCACACTTACATTGTTTACGGTCAGAATTTTCGACGGTCTCAGGCCGAAGCAGTTCACAACCGGGGCCACCAGTTTGAATCCATGTTGAGCCATGTCAATCAATTGCAGGATGGGAATACTGATTTGTTCTGGAAAAAATTCGTGGGCCAAAATGCAGTCGGACAATTCATCACCGGTCGGTGCGGCTGGACGCATATGCCGCCCAATACTACCGCGGATTACGACTACCTGAACCCTGCTGTGGTCAATAGTGATATTGAAGACTGGCAACCGGATGGCGGAGGGCAAACCACGCCCGTCAGCGTAAGCACCTGGGAAAACCTCAATTATTCCTGGCCGGGAGCCGCCACCTTCTCCCAAAAAACAGAGTCGCAATGGTATTTGTACTGGATGCAGAGTATCCCGGGGCTGAACAATGAGATTCCTTACGGCTCTTATAGAATAACCAACTGGTGGGAGTTCATCGCTAATTGGGATCAAAGCATCAACGAGGGCCTGGGGCTTTATGGATTATTCTTACCGATCGACCTGTTATCTTTCGAGGTGAAAAAAAGCGACCGTTCCGTAATGCTGGAATGGGAAACCGCTGCTGAATCCAACAATAAGGGGTTTGAAATTCAACGCTCCGGAGATGGTTCTCATTGGAAAATTTTAGGCTTTGTAAACGGTCAGAATACTTCAGTACAAGAACATTATTATGAATTTTTGGATAAAAACCCCGACAACGGCTTCAATTACTACCGTCTTCGACAGGTGGACAACAACGGAAAATTTCAATATTCAATAATCAGGGCAGCGGAATTTGAAATGCCTGTGAACCCCTCCAATATTCAATTATTTCCCAACCCGGTTTCGACAAACAGGCTGACATTACAAATGCTGGATACAGCACCTTGCGAACACCTGATTACTATTACTGATGTTTCAGGTGTTCAATGGCTTAGTCAGACTGGTTTTTCGAATAGAGATATTTTGGATATAAAAAATTTGCCGATGGGTCTTTATTTTTTAAAGGTAGAAATGGATGATCGGTCATTTACAAAGAAGGTTGTGGTGCTAAAATAGTCGTCAACAGTAAAAGCTGTGGACTCCTGTTTCTCATCAAACCACCTCAACATCATAGTATCCAAACATCCAATTTCAAAAAGGAATTTTCCCCAATTGTTGCCAGCTTAATACCGTGGCAATACTGCGTTGTTGTACCTCATCACCACCATACACAAGAAAACTATTCTCCGGCAGAGCTCCTGAAAGGGATTGAAAATATTTCAAACTTTTAAAAAAATTAGAGTTAATGGTCCTTCCTGATTTTATTTCAATTGGAATCAATTCTCCTGCTTTATCAAACATTAGATCAACTTCGTGATTGCCCGCTGCATTCCAGAAATATGGTCTTGGTTGCAAGTTGCGATTGAGTTGATTTTTTAATATTTCATTGATAACAAAGTTTTCAAACAACGCACCTTTGGCGAAATGCCTGTTGAGATCGTCTATATTTCGGACATTTAATAGGGCACAAGCCAAACCGGTATCGTAAAAATACAATTTAGGTGCTTTAATTATTCGTTTGTTATAATTCTTGTGGTATGGACGCAAAGTGTAAACAATGAAACTTGTTTGCAATACACTAAGCCACCTTTGCACAGTTTTATAAGAAACTCCTATCACATTGCCCACTTCAGATAAATTGATTAATTGCCCCGTTCTCCCGGCACATATTTCAAGAAATTGACGGAATGTCCACAAATCAGCAATGGTGATTACCTGGCGGAGATCTCGCTCAACGTAAGTCTGAATGTAATCCAACAACCAAATTGATGGATTAAGATCACGATCATATATCGGTGGATAAAATCCTTTGAATATATACTTTTCATACTCATCCAGCGAAAATTTGGTTTGACTTAACTCCTCTAAAGAAAATGGTAAAAGGTTAAAAATAGCAACTCTACCTGCTAAACTCTGGGAAACACTTTCCATTAATTGCAGGTTTTGAGAACCAGAAATTACGAATTGACCTGCTCGTTTTTCCTTATCAACAGCAACTTGAATATAGGAAAGTAAATCTGGAACATTTTGCACTTCATCAATAATGGCATATTCCCCAAGGTTTAGCAAAAAACCTTTCGGGTCTTCCTTTGCGAAATCCCGCTGCTCAATATCCTCTAAATTAACATAACTGTAATTTGGAAATACCTTTTGGACCAAAGTTGATTTTCCACTTTGACGCGGCCCTGTAACCGCAATAACTGGCATTTTTACTGCCGCCTCTTTTATTTTATTTTCAATTACTCGATCAATCATTTTTGCAAATTAGACATTTAATATCTAATTTGCAAAAAAAATATTTTAATTTACTTTTCCTGGCAAGCATTGACTTAAGAAAAAACTCAAATCCGAACTCCATTTGAACTTTAAACATTGAACACTCCCGAATTATCGCAATAAAAGCATCATTTCCAAAAACCCTTCCATGCATCAACCACAATCTTCCTTTCCACCATCGCCACGCCAATCAAATACGCTCCAAACAAAAGTGTATTGATCAACAGAATATTGATCAGGTTTTCCCCTATAAGGGGCCTGACCAGGGTACTTAGATAATAAATGCCCACCGCGAAAAAAACATAAAACAGCATTTTTCCAATGCGGTACGGAACAGGGAAGAAATGCTGCCCGGTAAGAAAACCGACTACCGCCATAAAAGTGAAACAGGCAAAAGCAGCCCAGGCGGCACCGATGATACCGATTTTTGGAACGAGGAAAAAATTCAGCGATATCGTAATGACCAGGCCGGCCAGCGCAATGTAGGCACCGATTTTAGTCTGGTCCGTCAGTTTATACCAGATAGAAAAGTTGTAGTACACGCCCAAAACAAGGTAGGCCAACAGCAATACCGGCACAATATTCAACCCTTCACGGAAATTGCTGGCGATGAGGAATTGCACCAGGTCCAGATAGAGCATAACCCCGAGAAAAAAAATACTCGCCACAAAAGTAAACGCCTGGGCTACCTGGGCATAGACTTCTCTCGAACCGCCTTCTCCCGCATGGCGGAAAAAGAAAGGCTCTGCCGCAAATTTGAACGCCTGGGTGAACAGGCTCATCAGGATAGCTATTTTTACGCAGGCATTATAAATCCCTACCTGGATCATATTTTCTTCATAGGAACCCGGCAGCAGAAGCTTTGGAAGGTAGCGGTCTGCCATTTGATTGGCCATCCCCGCTATCCCAACGATCACCAGGGGCATGGAATACCACATCATCTTTTTCCAAAGTTCCTTATCAAACTGGAACGTAAACCCAGGTTCCGTCTCGCCGCCTTTTCTTAAAGGAGCGGTTCTTCTAAAGTACATGGGAGTCAACAACAAAAAGGTAACAATGCTCGCAATCACATTGGAGATAAAAACAAAGGTCAGCTTTTTATCTTCGCTATAAATCCCCCCTGCCCATTCATGGCCCCGCGAGGCAAGGTAGGGCAGCAACTCTAGGAAAAACATGAGAAACACTACGTTGACCAACACATTCATCAATTTATAAAATGCAAAACGAATGGGGCGATTCTCCAGGCGCAGTCGTGCAAAAGGAATGGCGGTCAACACATCAAACCCTATGATAAGCGCAAACAACAAAACGAAATTATAATCCTGGGGCTGCAGCAGTATTCCTGCGATCGGACGAGAGCATAACATTAAAATGCCTACAAAAAGTACGGTGCTCACCAGCAAACTTATGGCTGCCGTGGAAAAAGCCTTATCTCTTTCCTCAGGTTTATTTCCGAAACGAAAAAAAGCTGTTTCCAGCCCGTAAGTCATCACCACCATAAGCAAAGCGGCATAAGCATACATGATGCCATGCTTCCCGTACTCTCCCATTTCATTATTGAATTTCCAGGTGAGATAGGGGGTTACGATGATGAAATTGAGTACCCTGCTGAGGATATTGCTCAACCCGTAAATAACCGTTTCTTTAGCTAAGCGCTTGACTTGTTTTGACATAATGAGGGAACAAAGCTGGGAAAAATTTCTTTGCAAAGCAAATTAATGATAATTTCGCTTGATAAACGCAAATTGAAGGTCAAATTTTATTGGCAAATAGAATTAAATGGTAGACATCGAACTGTTAAAAAAGGTATGCAAAGTACCGGGAGCATCCGGTTTTGAAAATAAGATAAGGGAAACCATTATGGAAGAGGTTCGCCCTTTTGTCGATGAACTTTACGTCGATAATCTGGGTAGTGTTATTGCGATCAAAAAAGGATTGAATCCCAAAAGAGTAATGATCGCGGCACACATGGATGAGATTGGCTTCATCGTCACTTACATTGATGATGAAGGTTTTGTCAGATTTCATACCCTGGGAGGATTTGATCCTAAAACCCTCACTTCGCAAAGAGTCATTGTTCACGGAAAAAAGGACCTCGTCGGTGTTATGGGCTCAAAACCCGTTCACCTGATGAAACCGGAAGAACGAATGAAACAAATGCCGATCAGCGAATATTACATCGACCTCGGCATGTCAAAGGAAGAAGTAGAGGAAATCGTCTTTATCGGAGCACCGATCACCCGGGAACGTGAGTTAATAGAGATGGGTAATTGCGTCAACGGCAAATCGCTCGACAACCGCGTTTCCGTTTATATTCTGATTGAAGTCCTTCGGGCCCTCCACGGAAAAGAAGTACCTTACGATATTTACGGCGTATTCACCGTCCAGGAAGAAGTAGGCCTGCGCGGAGCCATCTCCGCCGCTCACCACATTGATCCTGATTTTGGTTTCGGACTCGATGTGACCATCGCTTTTGATGTGCCCGGTTCTAACGGACATGACAAAATAACCTGCCTGGGAAAGGGCGCTGCCATCAAAATCATGGACGGCACCAGTATCAGCGACTACCGTATGGTGGAGTATCTCAAACAAACGGCGGCCAAACATTCCATCAAATGGCAGCCTGAGATATTGCCCGCAGGAGGAACGGATACCGCCGGTGTTCAACGCTACGGTAAAAAAGGAGCTATTGCGGGGGCTATTTCCATCCCTTTGCGCAACATGCACCAAACCATTGAAATGGTCCACAAGGAAGATATCACCAATTGTGTTGAACTCTTAAAAGCTGCCGTTTCTGATTTGGGGGAATTTAACCGGGAATTTTAACGGGTTACGAGTTACTGGTTACTCGTTTCTTGTTAAAAATAATCAGCAACCAGTAACCTGTAACCAGCAACAAGTATGCATATAAAATCAAAACTTCCTCATACGGAAACCTCCATTTTTACGGTCATGACGGCCCTGGCCAAACAGGAAAATGCCATCAACCTGGCACAAGGTTTTCCCGATTTCAAATCCTCTCCTGAACTGATCGAGCGGGTGCATCAATACATGCTTAAAGGCTTTAACCAATATGCTCCTATGGCAGGCGTACCTGCCTTGAGGGAACGTATTGCCGAAAAAATTGCCATCACCCATAATGCAAAGGTCGATATGGACCGGGAAATAACCCTTACTGCAGGGGCCACCCAGGCCATTTTTACCATTATCGCTGCTTTCGTGCATCCGGGTGATGAAGTTATCCTGCTGGAACCTGCCTATGATTCCTACCAGCCGAGTATAGAGATCAATGGAGGGATTCCCATTCCCTACCCTATGCAAAGTCCGGATTACCAAATCGACTGGCTGGCTTTCGGCAACTTAATTACCCCCCGTACCCGGATGATTTTCATCAATAGTCCACACAATCCGACAGGCCTAACCCTTAAAGCGGAAGATTATGCCCAACTGGAAGCCCTGGTCAAAAATACCAACATTATCGTCCTGAGCGATGAAGTGTACGAACACCTGGTTTATGATGAAAAAAAACCGCTGAGCGTCCTCCAGTACCCGGGATTACGCGAGCGGAGTTTTGCTGTTTTTTCTTTTGGAAAAACCTTTCACAATACCGGATGGAAATTGGGGTATGCCGTAGCGCCTGAGCCTTTGATGGAGGAATTCCGGAAGGTACACCAGTTTAACGTATTTTCGGTCAACACGCCTATCCAGTACGCGTTAGCATACTACATGGCAGATCCCCAGACCTATCTTGGGCTGGGAAATTTTTTCCAGGAAAAACGCGACTATTTTCTTGAGTTGATGACGGGCAGTCGGTTCAAGCCCTTAAAGTGTGAAGGAACTTATTTCCATCTTTACGATTTCAGCGCCATCAGCGATGAGCAGGATACTGATTTTGCGACGAGAATCACCAAAGAACACGGCGTAGCGACGATTCCGGTTTCCCCGTTTTACGCGCGGAGTCCCAGAAGCAGTGTCCTTCGTTTTTGTTTTGCAAAAGAAAAAGAGACGCTGGAAAGGGCGGCAGCATTATTGGTGAAGATATGAGGCGTTTGTTTGAACTTCAGAAAGAAACCCTATGATTCAATTTCAAGGCAGGCAATTTCTTCGTAATCAGGATTGGAATTAGTTGATAAATTTACAAATATTTATCCATTCTTTGATTAAATACGCCTACTTAACGATTTCAACCTTCAAAAAACGCCACTCCTCAAACTGAAATTTTCGAAGCCGCCAGCACCTCTTCATAATAGGCTTCATACTGAGGCAGAATATTTTTGATATCAAACCTTTGTGCCTGCGCCAGGGCATTGGCCCTGAATTCAGCCAGCACCTCTTCATTGCTCAGGATGGAAATGGCATTGTTGGCCATACTTGAAACATCTCCTATTTCACTCAAATAACCTGTTTTTCCATGGATGTTTACTTCCGGCAAACCTCCGGCATTTGAAGAGATCACCGGCACTTCACAGGCCATGGCCTCCAGGGCTGCCAGGCCAAAACTTTCAGACTCTGAAGGCATAATAAAAAGGTCCGATACCGCCAGTAATTCCTCCACGGCATCTTGTCTTCCCAGGAATCGGATATCATCACAAAGATCTAATTTCCGGCAGAGGTCCTCCATATTCTGTCGTTCCGGTCCATCACCGATCAGCAACAGTTTACTTGGAATGACCTTATTGACCTTATGGAAAACATGGATCACATCATCCACCCTTTTAAGTTTTCTAAAATTAGAGGTATGGGAAAGAATACGTTCTCCGTTCGGGGCGATCGCCTTTTTGAAGTGATCTTTATTGGTTTTGCTGAATCGTTCAAAATCAATAAAATTGTAAATGACACGAATATCGTTTGTGATACCAAAGTGGTCATAAGTTTGTTGCTTGAGACTTTCAGAAACCGCCGTGACCCCGTCTGATTTTTCGATGGAAAATTTGACCACTGAAGCAAAGGAACGATCGGTCCCTACAAGGGAGATGTCGGTACCGTGAAGGGTCGTTACCACGGGAATGTATTTCCCCTGGGAGATAAGTATTTTTTTGGCCATATAAGCTACGGCAGCATGTGGAATAGCATAATGAACATGCAAAAGATCGAGTCCTTCAAAATTGACTACATCCACCAACTTACTGGCCAGGGAGGTTTCGTAAGGCGTATATTCAAACAACGGGTATTCACGGGTCACCACATCATGAAAAAAGATATTTTCATGAAAAGCAGATAAACGCACCGGACGCTTATAAGTAATGAAATGAATTTCGTGCCCTTTCTGTGCCAGGCCAAGCCCCAATTCAGTAGCGACAACACCACTTCCTCCAAAAGTCGGATAACAAACGATTCCAATTTTCATTTATCAATTTTTTCTGCTGCTTATAGGAGGGGTTCAGTACTATCGAACGGCCATTGAAAAAATGAATTTCATGACCAAAATCCAAACCCGACTTACATAAAATGCAAAAAAGGAAAAATTGTTCAGATAAGTGTCATAAATCTGGTTTGTGTAACGGTATTGTCTTAAAAAACATGAGACATCCCAATTTTTGGTTAACACCAAAATTTGGGATTTTTGTGTGGCTTGAGTCTATCAAATGAGGTAAAATTGTAGATGGAGCCTGAGGTGAAAAGCCGGAAGTGCGCTTTTTTTCTGTCGAATTACTCACAAATGCTAAACAATGCGCGAAAAAATCAGAAAATCAATTGTTCCGCTATTGTGCCAGAAGGATTGATACTGCCAGGCCTCAAAAAATATTTTGAATTTTGCCGCCAGGCAAAATTAGGGATGACTCATGTTTTTTGAGCCTATTTCCTCCAACGGAAAAAGAAAAAATCCCGAATTCCGGCAAAGCGTCGAAATTCGGGATCTTTCATGTTTTTTTATCCTTCAAAAAAAATCTTATGATTTGATCAATTTCATGGTTTTAAACTCTTGTCCGCTACGTATGCTAACGAGATAAACGCCATCCGGCTGTCCGGCAATATCGAGCAAGTACTCGCCATTAACCACGTTTTTATCCTGGATGGAAAACACCTGTTGGCCTAATAAATTCATCACGCTGATGCTGGCATCACTTGATTCGGCAAATCGGACTTTAAGCGCAGCCAATCCTGTTGTCGGATTTGGCATCAACAGCACTTCCTCGATCAATTCAGGATCATTTAAACCGATCACTCCCACTTCGACCAAAACGCCAATGGCATCACTGCAGCCGAAATGATCGGTAACCGTAACGGCATAATTACCCGCAGCCAGGCTGTCAAGACTTTCGGTGGTTTCTCCATTATTCCAAAGATAAGTGTAAGGTCCTACACCCCCCTGGGGCGTGATCACCACGCTTCCGTCTTCCATCCCCGCATCAGACTCGTTAACGACCTCATAAGCCAGGTCCAGTGTTTGAGGACAACTGAAAATATTGATGTTATCAATATCTATCCAGTAATCTCCCTGTCCCCAGGTAGCCTGAAGCCTAACTTTGATGCTCTCCCCGGCATACTCACTCAAGTCAACATTCACCGTGGTAAAATCGGCCGTAGGAGTATGGTTTTCGTAATCAATGGAATAAATAGTCGTATAAATATCAGAGCAGAAAGTCGCTATCTGAACCTCCAGCCGGTCGTTAGAACCTAAAATTGTGCCTACCGTTCCTGCAAAATAATCTGCATACCGGTAATCAAAAGAAAGGGATTGTCCTTCCTCCACCACACCAAGCCATGGAGTGGTAACCTGGAAAATCTGGTCGCCACTATACAAATTATCTCCTACATTGTAGGAAGGATTATTGTGCGCATTCGGGAATTGAATGATACTGAAAGTCTGGTCAAAGACCCAGCCATTCGGTTCTACGCCGGATTCAAAATCTTCCGCCAAAGGCAATTCGCCGATCAAAGCGGTTGAGACAAACACCGTCTGGTTGTTGTCCGGATTCTGATCGACCAGGTCCGTCCAGATGGTGATGGTATAATCAATAAGGTCGAGGGAATTAAATGGCGTATTGAAGGTATAAGTAGTCTGCTCGCCCGGCAATAAGGTTACTCCTATGGCTGGTTCTGAAACCACATTTCCATCATTTACCTGAAAATACAGTGGAATGTTGGACAGTGTATCAGAACCGTGGTTGAATAATGCAATGGTCACATGATCAACAGCTGAACCACATTCCTCAGTGCTTTCATTACTGCCCGCAAACAGGGAAATGTCATTGGTCAAAGGTTCGTGGATGTAGATATTATCGATACCAAAACCTTCCCTGGGCACAGAAGTATCTGAATCAAAAGCAAAGCGGATGCGCACGTCTTCATAACCGGCGGTACCATCCAGTACGTGAGAGGCAATGACCCATCCCGGGAATGTTCCCTGTCCGCTCCACCAATCCAGATAAACATTATCTATCTGGTTGTACCAGGAAACACTGCCTGCATCTCCCATCAAACCTAATTTGGTCCAGTTTTGGCCTCCGTCAACGGTAGTCTCTACCCACAATCCGTCAAAATTGGATTCCGACTCCACAAAGAGCGCAAAATCCAGGATCGGGTCTTCTGTCATGGCCGAAAAATCAAAACAGGGAGACTCCAGGTAGGAAGTCTCGTCATTATTGTAAAAACCGGTCAGGTTGGTCACCCAGGCATTCTGTCCTCCTGCCGCACTTGAGATGATGGCATTAGCCGGTTGCCCAAGTTGCCAGCTTTGGTTCATGCCTTCCTTGCCCACTGACCACCCGCTGTAAACTTCCGTTTCGAAAGTTTCATAAACCGGCAATTCAGAAATTACAGGGGTGTTGACGATGGTAATATGGAAAGTATCATTGGTAAACACCGTATCGCCGACCATTTCCGTCCAAACCAGGATTTCATATTCTCCGGGAGTCGAAAAATTAAAATTCATATCAAAGTCCATCACATCGGAACTATCGATGCCAAGGACTCCGGTGTACACCCCGTCAATAGGATGGTTGATCGCGCTTATGATTCCGTTGATACTGTAATTAAAAGGCACCAGCGTTTGGGGAGCTCCCCCGAAATTATGCAACTGAATGGTCATCATTTCAGCCGATCCCAGGGCGCAGCCCGAAACAGGACTGATCAATCCTGAGATACCAAGATCAATGGCGACGAGCGTTTCAAAGAAATAAGATTGTATCAGTGTAGTGGTATCATTTCCTTCACATACCACAGAGAGGTAAAGTTCATATTCAGTGGATTGTTCGAGGTTGGTCAACGTAATATCCGTTGCGGTGGTGGAGATGACTTCTCCTGACCCGGGGGCAAATCCAGGATCACCGTATTCGAGCAGGTAGGTTGCCCCGGGCACAGAACCCGACCAGGAAACATCTGCTGAAAATGCACGGACATCGGAAATAACAACCGATGACGGCGGCGGCGGCGGGCATGTCGGGCAGGATACTTCACCCGAAAAAGCCAATCCTACCAAAGGCGGATTGCCATCTTCAAAAATTACCTGACCTACCGGATCCAGTAACCGGTAAGAGGCCTCTGAATCCCAAGATCCTGAATTATAGGTAATATTTATACTTTGAGTTCCATTAACAATAATCGGGAAAGTTATAAAACTGGGATTCGGTGCAGTGAAATCAAAAGTGTAATTGGTCGTCACTCCATCCAACTCAATATCAAGGCTAGCTCCATTCCATCCATCCCCAAAAGAATCACTCATTTCAAGCGTAAACTCACAGGTTACCTGGGCATTTGAGACGCTCAATCCTGATAAAAAGAGCAATACAGAAAAAATTGTATTAGTCCACTTCATAGTTAGTTGCTTATTAAATAAACTTTGTCGAAAAATTAGATTAAATGCTAAAATTAAATAAAAATTTGATACCAGACGCATTTCCCCCCTTTCCTGAAATAAAATTTGAACCAAAATCCCTGATTTATCCCCTATTGTCAAGAGCGATACATAAAAAACAAGGAAAAAAGAGGAAGCACTCCAAATTTTTAAACAATGAGACTTTTATTCATCCAATCAGATTATATTTGCATTATTTTTAAAAAAATCAATAATTATTCCATGAAATCACTTATCAATTTATCTTTTTTGAGCGTTCTTTTTTTGATTTTCTCCTGTAACAATGCTCCTCAAGGTGAAGATGCACAAACCGGTGAAGCACAGACTGGGGCGAAAACTGCAAATATCGAAGGGGCCAAAGCCTTTCAATTAGATACTGAAGCAAGTAAAATAGGCTGGAACGGCACCAAACTCATAGGAGGAGGGCACAATGGCTCCATAGATTTGTCTTCAGGTACTATTTATGCCAGGGAGGGCGTAATTGTAGGAGGTAAGTTCTCCATAGATATGAACTCCATCCTCGACCTTGATCTCGTTGATCTTGCGGATAAGGCAGAGCTTGAAGAATACCTCAAAGGGGCCGATTTTTTCAATGTTGGGGCTTTCCCGACGGCAACATTTGAAATTACGGAGACTGTTCCTGCTTCAGAAAATAAAAACGGGCGCCAATCCATTACTGGAAATTTAACGATCAAAGGTATTACCCAAAGCGTCACTTTTTTTGCAAAAGTATCTTCTTCCGAAAACGCTGTTTTTGCAAGCACCGGAAGTTTTGTTATTGACCGTACAAAATGGGATATTAAGCACCGATCAGGAACGATCGGCACCGCCCAGGACTTGATCATCAATGATTTGGTAGCGATTGATATAACACTTGTCGCCAAGGCGAATTAAGTAATAAATACTGCTGTAAAAAGAAATGAACCGGCACTGGTGATCTCCAAAATAAAGAGACCGAAACAGTGCCGGTTTTTTTTTGTTCCGAGCCATTGAGCACCCTTTCAGCAAAAGTGGTGCCGCACACGAAGGGACGGAATTTCGACCGGCCCCCTTTTGTCGGTTTTTCGTTTTGTTATTGTCCTGTTATTTTACCCTAAAAATTTAAAGTTGTAGTTGTAAATCCATACAACCAGGGCAACAAATAGGATAAGACCAACAAAGAAATAAAGCATACAATTGCCTTTCTTTCCAAGATTCTTTATTTCGTCAGACATCTTTTCGTAGTTTATATGATGAATTCAATAAGATGCAAATATAATTTTAATCAGGATTTTTTAACTATTTTCCTTTAAGCATTCAATAGAAAATACGCCTAAAACCTCAATTATGGCATTTTCTGTTCTACCATTTCCATCAATTCTTTTTCGGATATCTCTGCTGACTCCATTATTTTTTGCCCTTTTTCCAGGATTTCTTTTACAAAAACTTTGTCTTTCAAATCGCCGGAATTGATCCGAACATTGAGGTAAGCTCCCCGGATGGCTGCCCGTGCGCATAATCCCCCTACTGCTGCATCCGTGACAGAGTTGGGATTGCCAATAGAAGCCATGGCCTTGATCAACTCAAAAGAACCAAATGCCAGCTCCATCACTTTAAAAGGCACCTCAATTGCATATTTTGTAGCCGCCTGTATGGCTTCCTGGCGTGCCGCTTTTTCCTCTTCATTACTTTTAGGCATCCGCATCGCGTTGATGATCCCATTGAAAGAAGCTGTATCCTCATCGACCATCTGCAGGAGGGTATCTTTGATTTTTTGCCCTTTTTCTGCCCAGTTTGAAAATTCCTCCCAACGATCATCCCATCCACGTTTGTGTGAAGAAAGGTTGGCGACCATCGTCCCCAAAGAGGCTCCCAAAGCCCCGACATAAGCCGCAATGGATCCTCCTCCCGGTGCCATACTTTCGGAAGCCGTTTCATCAGCAAATCCCCGTAGGTCCATTTCAATCAGGGGGGCACTTCCTTTTTCGCGCAACTGGTATTCGACTATTTTTTGCTGCGGATCAAACGGGCCCAATTCATCAAGTCCCAGGGTTTTTACCGCAATTTTGATCAGTTCAGCTTCTGAAACTCCGGTGGAGCGTTCCTGTTTCTTTAGGAAATATTTCCCGGCATCGAGCAGCACTTTTAAGGGCACAAGGCCTACCAACTCAGACCCGGTCACTCTCATCCCTCTTCTTTCGGCACTTTTACAACATTCCTCAAAAGCTATATGCAAGGGTGTGACGTTTATGTTGGTGAGGTTCATCGAAATCTGGGCCACCCCGTATTCCTCGATGTACCAGCCGATGCCTTTTACCGCTTTACAGGCGCCAGGCACCCGCAAAGGTTCTCCATTTTCATCACGAAGCACCTTTCCGGTCACGGAATCCCCTTCAGTTTTTACCCGCCCTTTTTCCCTCACATCAAAAGCGACGCTATTCGCACGTCGTACCGAAGTGGTATTGAGGTTGACGTTGTAGGCTACCAGAAAATCACGGGCTCCGATGGCCGTCGCCCCGGCTTTTGCATTAAACACAGCAGGACCGTAATCCGGTTTCCAGGCCGGGTCTGCCATTTTTTTGGGCAGAGCCTCGTATTCTCCGGAACGTACCGTGGCGAGGTTTTTCCAGGCCGGTTTAGTCGCGGCAGATTCATACATGTAAAAAGGAATGTCAAGCTCCTTGCCTGCTTTTTCACCCAACCTGTGCGCCCATTCCGCCACTTCTTCCATGGAAATATTGGATATCGGAATCAAAGGACAAACATCGGTGGCGCCCATCCGGGGATGCTCGCCCTTATGCTTGCTCATGTCAATAACTTCAGCCGCTTTTTTTATCGCCAGGAAGGCCGCCTCTACCACCGGTTCTGGTGCCCCGACAAAAGTAACAACGGTCCGGTTCGTAGCCGCTCCCGGATCGACATCCAAAAGTTTAACGCCTTCCACGCTTTCGATCACATCCGTAATCTGTTGGATCACATTCATATCGCGCCCTTCACTGAAATTAGGCACGCATTCAATTATTTGTTTACTCATGATGGTATTTTTATTTGATTATGCGAAGGTAGGAGGATAAATGTGAAATGTAAAATGTAAAACGTAAATCCTGAGGCCATTGAAGCTGTAGCGCCGAATTCATTCGGCAAACCAACCCCTGGAGTTGAAGCTGTACCGCCGAATTCATTCGGCGGCGGCAGGTTTTCGCAAAAAAAAACCCCCGATCCACAAAAGTGAACCGGGGGGCATGTCGGCCCTAACCAAAGGCCTCAAAGATTAACTCTAATTACTTATTTACTCAATACGATTTGCTTGCTCACACTTACTCCATCTGCCATGAGGTTCAGGTAATAAAGGCCAAATGCTTCATAGCCAAAAATCGAATTCGTAAATAATTTTTCTTCATAATAAAATCAGAGTTAAATTAATGGTTAATAAACATTTAATTAGTTCATATCAATACCTTCGTAAGGCAGTAAAAATAAATTGACACTTTTGCCACACCTCCGCCCCCCCTAATAAAAACTCTTCCCAAAAACAGGTCAATTTATTTTCAAAGCGTTTCTAAATAGAAAAAGAGATTTATTGATTTTTCAAATTTAAGCCGTTCCTCCCTATTCCCTGAAAAACAGTACCTTTATCAGATCAACCATCACCTTTAAATTTAACCATGCCTTGTTTATGAAAAAGTTGCTGCTCTTTTCTTTTTTTGCTCTTTTCCTTTTTTCAACCTATGCCCAGGAAACCATTATCTGGGAAGAACAATTTGACGGCGGGATTCCCGGCACCTGGACCATTGGGCCCGGCAACCCGGCCGGAGCGGTCTGGCAATGGAGTGCTTCCGGCAAAGCTGACAGCGCTACGTTGGCTAACCCCACCCAGGCTTTGCTCTGGGGCGATAAAGACCCAATAGCCTCTCCTTCTGTGGACAATGGCGCCGCCATGTACAATTCCGATGTGTACGACACGGGAGGCATCGCTTTGGGCGCGGGACCTTACCCGGGACAGCAATCCGGCAGCCTGACCTCTCCCATGGTGGATCTGAGTGAACACCCGGTAGTCAACCTGAAGTTCAACCAATACGCCCATGCCAACGGGGCCGCTGTCTCTACGCTACTGGATATCAGCCACGACGGAGGCCTCACCTGGACGAATATCCCCATCAATCCGGAGGTCGTGCTCAACCACGCTACCGATCCCGGCGATGTGCAACTTATCGACGTTTCCGGTATAGCCGGTGGACAGGATAGCGTACAGGTGCGATTTACCTGGAACGGCCGTTTTTATTTCTGGCTCATCGATGATGTGCAATTCATCGAAACACCGGGCAACAACCTTGCACTGGGAAGCCTGGTTTTATACCCCCCATCGAGTTATGCCCAGCCGGAAAGCCAGATCACCACGGATACCATGCATTTCGGGGCCGACATTTCCAACCTCGGCAGTGTCGATCAGACCAATGTGGTCCTAAAAGCCTGGGTGGAAGACCTGGAAGGCACCGTTTTATATCAAGACAGCACCCTCGTGGAAACCCTCATCGCAGGGGAGACAGACCTTCCCGTTTCCATCAACAAGTTTTTTGTACCGGAAGACCTGAACCCCGAAAATACCTATTTCATCCGTTATCTGGTGTACAGCCTCGATGACCCGGAGGGAGATTTCGCTCCGGCAAACAATACCTATTCTGCTCCCTTTGTCGTGACCGAATCCGAATTTGCCAAAGATGACGGCCTGGGGATTGAAGGCGTGAGGACTGATGTAGACTGGATGTTTGGCAATGTTTACGAAATGAGCACCAACGAACTTATCGACGGGCAGTTCAAGGCCGCAACGGCTTCTTTTTCCGCAGCAAAAACTTTATTGGACGGGCCGATCGCCGGGGAACAGGTCAAATTATTGTTATACAAAGTCAGTGAGGAAGTCCTGGCTGACTGGTCCAACTTCAACCTGACTTCCATCGGACAAGGGGACGACCTCGAGCTTATCGCTAGGGATACCTTTGTGTTTCCTTCCGATTATCAGAATTACGCCCTGGCCGAGGTGGAACTGCACAACCTGAGCGGAGAAGATCAGCCTATACTGGAAGCCGGAACACGCTACCTGCTGGCCATCGCCTATGAAGGTACCGCCAACACCATTCTCCATGGCATTGATCCGGATATTACCTATCCACAGGGTTCCAGTCTGGTGTATGTGAATCAATGGTCGCTGGAAGGCTTCGGGGCCAATAATGCCGCCGTATTGCGAATGAACGTTGACATCGTACTCAAAACGGATGAGCCGCAGCTTGCGGATGACGCGATGAGACTTTTCCCCAACCCTGTAAGGGATCAACTGAATATCGACTTATCGTTTGAAACACCGGAAAAAGCCTTACTGATCCTGGCCGATACCAGCGGAAGGGTCATGACGTACCGGTCGATGGAGGAGGTTGGCCAAAAACAAGTTCAACTGGACGTAAGCCGTTACCCGGCCGGGCAATACATCATTCGCCTCGTGACAAAAAACGGGACGAAGACATCGTTATTTACGGTGGTTAAATAGAAGCCGGGAGCCTGAAGATTCGACTTGAAACAGGTTGATAGAAAAGTTAACTGAAATAAAGGCTGAAATAAAAAAATCCGTTTTTATCCGTTTAACCCGTTCAATCCGTGTTCCATTGTTTTAGGTAAAATGGAACACGGATCGGACGGATCGGACGGATTTTTTTTATTTCTTATTAATGCTGTCCCAAACGCTTATTGATATCATTGTGATAATGAAGCGTTTCGTCCATTTTCGCTTTTGTTCTCCTGAATACGGACTCTTTGTAAGAAGGATCGGAATCGATTTTATTCCAGAATGGATGATCTTCGATTTTCACTCCGGCGCTCATCATTTTTTTCCTGGCAAGTTCAAGGCCTTCCTCAAAATACTCACGCGTAATTTCTATCATGATCATTTCCCCTCTGTCTGCGGCATCGATGGCCTGTTGTTCGATACTTCCTGCGGGGAAAGAAGTCATAATCTCTCCTACAGGGTCGTGCGTTTCATGAGCCGCTTCCATACCGGCAGCTTCCCTGAACCCGGGAACGAGGTCCGCTAAAATATCCATCTTATCTTTCAGCGATTCGATTTCTGCTTTTTGAGCTTTAATCTGCTCATTCTGGCGGTCCACCACATCGGTCAGGTCATTGGTATTCAACCCGATCGCAACATTGATCATATTGAATCCTGCATTTTTTGACGCCTCCCATGCGACGCCGAGGATTTGGTTGTAATCATCCATTCTCATAAGATCAGGATGTTTGGCTATACCAAAACCATCGCCATTTCCCGTTGGCAGAATATAATCACCGGGGGTCACTTTGCCTATGACCATGGTTGGAATCTGGCCGAGGAAGGCTACCATTTCATATTTATGTTCCTCGCCGCCGCCAGGCAAACCACCCAGTACCGCAGGGTTGTGAGAAATAACCATAATTCTATCGGCATCCCAGGTATTTTTTGAGATGTACCCGTTTTTCATTCCCACCACCTGTCCGGGAGAAAATTTATCCTCCTCGTTGAGTTTGGGTAAATACTCTGCGTAATCTTCCGCTCCTGAGGCAAACGTCACCCCTATTTCAGCCATGTAAGTATTGATGAATTGGTTTTTATTATCCACCACTACGGCAAGGTTGGCAGTCTGCAGGGCGATATTCGCCACGGCAATGACCTCCATAGCCACAGCGGCAGCAATTTCTCCCGGCGATGGCGTGGTAACACAAGCTCCAAACCCTACACAGGCTGTTGAGGAACCAATGGCTCCGGCGAGTTCAATGGTTTGCATTACTCCTTCTGCCACGACAATCGCCAGAGCCACGCTCTCCAGGGTGATATCGTCATTGGCAAAATCGATATCGTCCTGGTATCCCCTGTTATTGCTGAGATCAGCCGCCCCATTCTCCCCTTCAATACGTCCAACGATCTGGCCCGTACTGTTGATAAAGGTCATAAAATTGTTCTTATTGTGCGGGGTACCTGCCCCCAACTGTACCAAAACCCCGCTGCCATCTCCCGTATTCCGAAACTCAGCAATGTGTCCTGTTCCCACTTTAGCGACATCCGTCAAATCCGGATCGTACCCGCCCGGGATAGCAATTACACTACTTGTTTCTACTTTAAAGGTATTATTTACCTGGGCGGCTCCGTCCACATTGAGTCTTTTGCCTATCCCTACTCCTCCTGACACGACCAACGCTCCCGTGGTGGCACTGGTAGATTCTGTAATATCCGTAATGGCCACAGCGCCACCGAATTCAACAGGCCCGCCAAACTTAGCGGTACCGCCAACATTCAGGTTTTCTCCGATGCCAACCCCTCCGTTGACCACCAAAGCACCACTGGTTACCGTCGTTGAACTCAGGGCCGCATTATCCAATAAAACATGCTGGTTAAAAGTGGCGTTGCCCTGGGTCAAAAGAGTACCGGATAACTGGGTGGCACTGTTATTATTTACGTTGAGGCTACTTTGCAGATTACTGGGCCCGTCCACATTCAGCGAAGCATTCAAATCTGTGGCCAGATCCACCGTAAGTTCTCCCGACAAAAGGGTTGATTTTAAATTAGCCACGGTAAAATCACCGTTGTTGAAAGTTTGCCCTCCAAGGGTATTGAGATTCACCGAATTAAAGATACTTAAGTCGCCGTCTTTGGTGAAGATACCTCTCGGAATATCGTTTGAGATGAAATTAAAATCTTCATTATTACGGGTACCCATGGTGTTGTTGGAAGCTTCGATAATATTACCGCCCACGTGCCAGTCCTGTCCGGTATCGGAAACGGTGCACTCTGTACCAGATTCCTGATCGGTACGTGAAAAAACGGTAAAACTACCAAAGGATTTGCCCACGATTTTATAGTCTTCCAATGCACCGGGATAGGAATTTGTGGGACAACGGGTATTGAAATAATTCACACAGGTTTCGCCTGCAAGGTTGGTGATCTTGAAGAAAGTTTTACTATAAAGGGAACCAATGGCCGTGGAAGTACCATCAATCACCAACAGGTCGCCTTTATTTACCCCGGTAAAGGAGGTAATCAGGGTCGTCAGCGAACTGTTCCCGTAAACTTCAATATCAACGCCATTAGGGCCAAAGTAATAAACCTTAACTTCTGTATAACTACCATTACAATCGCATACATCCGTCGCACAAATCGGATCAGGAAAAACGAGCTGCTTTTCAGGGCTGGTTAAGATATTATCCGCAGTGGCGGCATGAAAGGCATAAGGCACCGTCAGCAGTTTTGTCGTGCTAATTGTCGTAAAATGCTCCCCGCCTTCCTGGTCAAAGCCTACCTCCATCCATATTTCATCATTACTCCATTCCACCTCTTCGAGCGAACCGATTTTACGCTTTCCTTCTCCAATGGTAATATTTACCATCCCTAAAACATTGGTGGTAACCTGATGGACTTCAGCAAAAACGGTTCTCCCTTTCGGGCCTTCGGCAAGCAACCGAATTTCCAGGCCAACCTTTTTGAGGGCGAGTATTTCTCCATCGGCATCTCTCGCTACTGCCTGATATTTCATGCCCGCGGGCACTCCCTGAGCGATCAATGAAATCACTGTAGTTATTAAAAATGATAGTATTAATAATGATTTTTTCATAATAAAATATAGTATTAGGTGATTAGATTATTAAATGATTAATCCATGATGATAATTTTCGAATTCCACGTTTCGGATCCGATCTTTACTTTCAGCAAATAGGTGCCGGCAGGAAGATTCGGAGACATTACGGTTTCTTTGATCATTCCTTTTGAAACAAAACCTTTTCGTTCCCAATGCACCAATTCTCCCAACAGGGAATACACCATGACTTCCATGTCTCCTTCGGCATCGACCATACCTTCCAGTCGGAACTGGCCGTTATTCGGATTCGGATATACGCCTAATGTTTCAAAAAGGTTCGGCGTTCCCTTTATGATCTTCGATGCATCTACCGTGGCTTCATCACTGAGCCCTCCCGTTTCTGCAAAGTCGATGACTTCATTGGTACAGGTGACTGTCAGGCAATTGTCCATACAGCAAATACTGACGCCACAACCATTGAGCGCATCCACACAAACCTCTCCGGAACCGGAAAAATTGAAGAACTTGACTAAAATGGTATTGGTTCCCTGTCCGGAAAGAATAGTTGCTCCCGCAGGAACGGACCAGTTATACGAATCGGCTCCCGACACAGGAGCTACCGAGTAAAAATTGACTGAAAGGCAGGATATAGATGCCGGCCCTTGAGGCGTGCCCGGCACATCAGGATAACCCTGCACCAATAAATATTGCTGGTTATAGGTAGGACTTTGTCCGCAGGTATTCGATGCTTTGGCTACGATAATCCCGGAAGTAAAGTTCGGGATGGCGTCAACGGTAATACTTGTACTGCCTTGTCCGCTTACGATAGTCATGCCATTCGGTACGGTCCATACGTAGTGCGTGGTATTGGGTACGATATCGATGGAATAAACCAACCCGGTTGCGCCACACAATCCCATGCTGGGGCCAGTAATAGGTCCCGGGGTTTCGGGTAATGCTCCTTCCAATGAAGTCATCACCTGATCAGATCCTGTACAACCGTTGACATCAGTTACGGTGACCGAAAAAGTACCTTCTGAATTCACCACAATAGCATTGGTGGTGGCTCCGGTTGACCACAAATAAGAAGCAAGATTTGCCCCTGCATCCAATACCGTAGTATTGCCGTCACAAAAGGTCAATCCTCCTGAAATGATCGGTGGCGTGGGCGGGACGAAAGCGGTTATCACCTGGCTGTCCGATCCCGTACATCCATTGTTGTCAGAAACTGTTACGGAATACGTATTTGCGGTATTTACCGTTAGCGTTTGTCCCGTTGTTCCGCCGGCTGACCAGCTGTAGGAAGCATATCCGGCGCCGGCATTTAAGGTCGCACTGCCTCCCGGACAGAATCCGGTGTCGCCTGAAATGTTCGGATTGGGCGGTGTCGCCTGGTAAGTGGTCACACTGCCCGATCCCTCACAACCATTCACTCCGACCACTGTCACGGAATATCCCCCCGGGCTGATTACGGGGATGGATTGTGTCATAGCTCCTGTTGACCAACTGTAAGCTGCAAATCCACTTCCGGCGTTTAAGTTGGTAGAGCCTGAAGGACATATTCCCAGGGAACCCGTTATATCAACCACAGGTAGGGGATTCACCGTTACCACCAAAGGTGCTGAAGTGTTTATGCCACAGCCTGTACCGTCATCAAAATCAACGGTGTAGGAACCTGAGCCAGTAACTACAATATTTGGGGTAGTCGCTCCCGTACTCCAGACAATATCGCTGGCCTCACTGGCCATGAGGACGATGCTCTCTCCTGCACAGAAAGTCGTCGAAGCACCCTCAAGCACTGTAATCACAGGAGTCACCTGATCGGCACTCGTCGCTACTACACTTGAAGAGCTTATGCATCCGCTGCCATCCGTCACCGTTACGGCATAGGTACCCGCCACACTTATGTCAATGGTAGCGGCCGAACTTCCTGTCGACCAGGAGTAAGAAGCAAAAGTTGCCGGAATTTCCTCCCCGATCCCCACCGCATCAATGCCATTATACCCGGATACAGAATCAGATGCCATCGCAATTCTCACGACGGAAACATCGAAGGTGGTCAGCGGGAAGGTGATGTGATTTCGGGCAGCCACTTCCGGGCCCTCTGTTGCCGTAGCGGTGTAAACCATTTCAAAAATGCCCGTTCCCGGGTTTTTAACGTAAACGGTATCCACGGACCCCGGATTCAGTGTTTCGTAAATATCAATAAAATTGATCGGTGAAGGATTTGAAAACCCTAATTCAATATATTCTCTTGGTTCATCCGGTGAACTGCTCAGCCATTGGCCCGTATTAGAGCCATAAGCCGGGTAAATATCCGGGGCTCCCAATACCTGAAGCGAAGCATAATCGGCATCTGCAAATTGAGTGCTCACGGCTTTTATACTCGTTGCATAACGGGTATTGGCACTGGCCACAGAAAGGGTATTCAAGTCTCCAGAACATAACGTCAGGTCACCATTGATCACGGGCGTTTCCCCTCCTGGTACAACTTCCGAACGAATCATCAATCGGCCGGGGTCAGGCATGTGGGTCAGATTCGTTCCGTCAATATCGGCACGGTAATAGGCGCTATCCCTGACAAAGGCGGTTTCCCATTGGACGCCAACCGGATCATAGGTTTCCCCGGGATGGGCTACCTGGGCCAATCCTATATAATACGTTTCGTTTACCAATAAAGGCACATCGGGGAAGTAAAAAGAATGATAGGTATTAACATCCTCCTCCCCTGCAATGAAAACTGCTGAAGAATCGATAATCGCTCCTGCTTCATTCATGACTACAGCATACATGGTATCTCCTATGGCTGAATAGTCGAGATAAATCTGGGCAGCATTGACGGCTCCGCAACCATTCATTTTATACCGTGCGAGGATCAGCCCTGTTCCGGTGCCGAAACCGGTTGAAGTCACCTGATCAGATTGATCCGCATAAGCAACAATGGAGCTATTGATCTTTGTCAGATAGTGGTTTGAATTGTTGGCCACAACATTTTCATCCCCCAATGCAGGAACGGAAACGATCACCGAATCCGTTTCATTGACCGATAGGGAATAAGGCGCAAAGGTTACCACCATAGCGGTATCTCCTGCAAAAGAAACCGTTTGATTATCCGTATGCCTCAGGGCACCGGTAGCCTGATCCCTGACTTCCAGGGTGGCCGTATACTCCTGAACGCCGGCAGAGTGATTTTTAATCAATGCAGAAATGGGTACTGGGCTCCCGTAGGGGTCCGCTGAAAATCCATTGGCATAAACCGCTACCACTTCAACACTATCCTTTACACTTGACGAACCAAAACGCGTTTCCGGTCGAAGGTTGGTGGAAAACAGAATATCTCTCTGGGCGATATCACTCGTATCCGCCCTGGTAACCAACGCCAATACCACCTGGGCGGAATCAATGCCCGCTGCATTTTGAAGGATCGTATTTTCTGTAGTCGCCAGCACGAAACTATTGGTGCGCAGCTCCCCGACTGACCGGGACCATTCAAAGGCAACATAAATGCCTCCCCCGGTATAAGTAAAAGGACTTATGCCCGCTCCGGAAAATGGCACAGAAAAAGCGCCAATGCTATCCGGGAGGTTGATACTATCGGTATGTACAAGAACCATTGGGGCAATGGCATTCGCCCAGGAAATGGAATTTTTGAGCCTGTAACGGACTTCATAAGCCGTGGCCCCGGGTACAGCGATCCATTTCAATACAGCGCTGGTGTCATTCAGGACATAAGCGGCTAATCCCTGGGGAGTGAAGCAGGGTGTAGTCCCCGTTGTAATAACATTATCCATACTATTGACAAAAGCTCCTTTCCCTGCGCCGCAGACTGTTCTGACGCGCCATTCGTAGGCTGCTCCGGGAATTAGCCCATTGAGCTGGGTTTGGGTGGCCACTGCGATACCGTTGCTCCAGGCAGCACTGCCCAGCCTACGAAATTCTATTTCATAATAAATAGCCCCGGTCGCGGCGATCCAGTTGACCACTGCAGAAGTATCGGTAACTGTGCTGACAGACAGCCCTGAAGGTTCCTCACAATTATCAGGAACCTCTGTTTTAAAAGCATTGGATATGCCCGCTGACTCATCTCCGGCGCAACTCGTCGTCACCCTCCATTGATAGGAGGTATTTTCTGTTAATCCGGAAATCATCAGAAAAGTATCCATGGTTGTCATGGAAACATAGGAGTTGGAATTGGCCAGCCCATATTCGACTTTATATTCCATAAAATTGGTGGAATATTGTGCGCTCCAACTCAAGGTGGCCCCGGTGGAAGTAATATCTAAAGCCCTGAGATTTCCGGGGCGGTTACAATTAAGCGTATCACTGGTTTGAAAATCCAAAAGACCCGAAAAGCCGGAATCTGTTCCACAAATGGCCTTCACTTGGTATTCATAATCTCCTTCAAGAAGCTGATCGAGCAATAACTCATTGGCAGAAGTCGTAGCGGTCGTCCACCCCAGATCCAGTCTGCTTTCCATGTCAGCCGTATTTTCAAGATAAACCTTAAAGGCTCCTCTCGTGGAATCGTTTTGTGCCGCAGCAATGGTAAAACCAATGGACTGAATGACCGAACCTGTAGAAAGCTCGGCTGCACTCATTTCGGCCGGGCTGATCAAATAAAGGCTTCTTTGAAAACGAAGGCCTCCCTGGGGAGCGCTTTCCGGGGAAAATGAACCGTTCCATGGCAATACAGTCGTTTCCTGGGCGCTGGCCGTTACAGCCAAAAACAACAGAAAATAAAGCGTCAGGCCTTTTAGTTCAAAAAAGGGAAAAAGGTATTTAGGTATTATTTTATTCATAATATATAGGTGTTTTTTTAGTCTGGCTTATTAACCTTGAATAAACCTATCGGCTGCTGATCTTCCGTGAGTACACGAATGACATATAAACCCGAAGGATACCGGGTCATATCAAACTGCAGCGGAGCAAAAGGAAAATCGATTTTTTCCTTTTTCAGTACCTTCCCGTTGAGGTCGAGCAGGTAAACGCTTAAGGCTTCTTCCCGATCAGAAGTAACGTTTACGTACAATAAGGAAGATACCGGATTAGGCATAACCTGAACCTGGTAAAAGGCTTCCAGGTTTTCGTAAGACAGTAAGGTGGAAACTGAAAGCTCCGGTTGGTGAAACCCCTGGGTGAGCATCCCGTTTTCGGTAATCAGCATTGTGGTGGCCAATTCTCCGAGGGTCCAGTCCAGGGTAACACTTCCGATAGAGCTGGTGGCGCCATCGCTGGCAAGCACTGACCGATCGAAAGACTGGGAAAACATTGTGTAATTGCTGAGGCACAGCATCACAAACATTAGTAATTTTTTTTTCATAATCAAAAAGGAGTTTTGTTCAAAATCGAATGCTATATAATAAGAGAAAATATTGAATACGTTGAACTGTAAAAATCAAGGAGATTTTGCAATAATTATTCCTTTCACCAACGGAGAGAGCTATTACAACAAAAATGAATAGTATTTTTAACTATTAAACGGGTATTTATACCTGTTTTTTACTTCAGACGAAAAAAAGAAAA
The DNA here is from genome assembly GCA_020636105.1 of Lewinellaceae bacterium. Lineage (NCBI taxonomy): Bacteria > Pseudomonadati > Bacteroidota > Saprospiria > Saprospirales > Lewinellaceae > Lewinellaceae bacterium. Next base: position 4,339,034 of record JACJYL010000001.1, on the reverse strand, counting down.
GTATTTTGTTTCTTCATTTACAGTAAGAACAAAATGCTATATGTTTTCATGAAAAAATTACCAGTGATAATTTTTAGTCAGAGAAGCCAATTATTGACGAGGATCAAATAAAAAAAAGAGCTGCTTAACCCCAAGGTCAAACAGCTCCTTTTTTCAACTTGTCTAAAGACGGCAAATTTTACCGTCTCATGATATTAATTCATTATGATAACTCTCGAATTCCAGGTGTCCGATCCGATTTTTACCCTCAGCAGGTAAGTCCCGGCAGCGAGATGCGGCGCAACTACGGTTTCTTTCAACATACCTTTGGAAACGATTCCTTTTTGCTCGTAATGTACCAGATCGCCCAAAAGGGAATAGATCATGATTTCCATTGCCCCCTCAGCATGAATCATTCCTTCAAGACGGAATTGACCGTTATTTGGGTTAGGATATACACCTAACGCTTCGAACACTTTGGTCGTTCCTTTGACGATCTCTGCTCCATCTACCGAAGCTTCATCTCCGCTTCCCGGTCCTGCAAGATCGATCACCTCATTGGTACAGGTAATGCTCAGGCAGTTTCCTATACAACAAAGGCTAACTCCGCAACTATTCACTGCATCTACACAAATGTCGCCGGCACCAGAGAAGTTGTAAAACTTGACCAATACAGTATTGGTCCCCTGCCCGCCGATAATAGCCGATCCCGCAGGTACGGTCCAGTTGTAGGAGTCCGCTCCGGCTACCGGATCAATCGTATAATAACCCGCAGATTCACATGAAATAACGGAGAGCCCCTGAGGCGTACCCGGCAGGTCAGGATATCCTTGTGCCAATATATATTGCTGGCCAAAAGTAGGACTTTGACCACAGGCATTATTCGCTTTGGCTACAATAATTCCTGAGGTGAAATTAGGTATGGCATCCACCACAATACTTGTAGTTCCCTGTCCGCTTACAATCGTCATACCATTCGGTACGGTCCACTCGTAGTGGGTCGTATTCGGTACTGGGTCAATGGAATAAACCAACCCTGATCCGCCACACAATCCCATAGAAGGACCGGATATTGGGCCCGGTGTTTCCGGTAAGGCTCCATCCATATTGGTCGTTACCGCATCAGCACCCGTGCAACCATTGGCATCAGTAACCATTACGGAAAAGGTTCCTACCGTACTCACCACAATTGAACTCGTGGTCTCTCCCGTAGACCAGAGGTAGGAAGACAACCCCTCCCCGGCATCTAAAATGGTAGTATTGCCTCCACAAAAGGTCAATCCTCCCGAAATAATAGGAGGGGTCGGCGGGACAAACTCCGTCACTGACTGACTGTCCGTTCCGGTACATCCGTTGCCGTCTGTAACGACAACAGAATAAGTATTTCCGGCATCTACGGTAATGGTTTGACCTGATGGATCTCCACCTGTGCCGCCGTCAGACCAATTATAGGCATTATATCCTGCACCAGCATCGAGGACGATGGAATTACCCGGACAAAAGCCCGAGGCTCCCGATATGGATGGTGTTGGAGGGGTATGGATAAACGTAGCCGTACTGCCTGAACCTTCACATCCATTCGCATTGGTCACCGTCACGGTAAAAACATCTGCCGTATTTACGGTGATCGACTGAGTCGATGGATCACCGCCGGTGCCGCCGCTTGACCAATTGTAACTGGCAAATCCAGCCTCTGCTGTTAAGACGGTAGTCTCTCCAGGACAGAAACCTAAATTTCCGCTGATGGCAGGTGTTGGTGGTGCAACGATATTCGTAACGACTGTGGCTGAATTTTGACAACCATTATTGTCTGTGACCATTACAGAATATTCATCGGGCGAACCCACCGTGGTGGTTTGCGTTGTCGCTCCGTTCGTCCAGGTATAACTGGCAAATCCCGCTCCGGCATCCAGCGTAGTCGTACCGGCTATGCAAATGCCGAGATCTCCTGTGATACTAACACTTGGTAAAGGGTTTACCGTCACCACTACCGGATCAGAAGTAAGTGTACCACAACCCGTTGTCAGGTCATAAGTATAGGAATCTGAAGTGGAAACGACAATGCTTTGTGTCGTCGCTCCGGTACTCCAGAGAATATTTGAGTCTTCACCTGCTGTCAAAGTAACACTGCCTCCTGTACAAAAAGTGGTAGGTGCACCACCGTCCACTGTTATGGCAGGCATCATCACCGCTTCTGCATCAAAGACATCAACGCTTGTAGTACTCACACACCCCCCTGCATCTGTTGCTGTTACCGTATAAGTTCCCGCAGCATTCGCAGAGGTGGATGAAGTCATATCTCCTGTTGACCACAAATAGGTGGTCATCGGATCAGCCGCACTGATTTCTCCGATGGAAACGGCATCAATACCGTGGAATATAGTATCCACAGCCATTTCTATTCGAACTTCTGACACATCAAATGCCGTTAGGGGTAATAATATTCTGTTGATCCTTGAAGTATCTCCCAATTGAACTGTCGTAGCTAAGGATACCGGCACAAAACCATTTATGGGATCCTTAACATAAACCGCTTCAATACCGCCAGGGTTATACGATTCGTAGATGTCGATATAGTTAATAGGTCCGGAATTTGCAAAACCTAACTCAATATACCCGGCCGGAGCCACGGAAGCGGCTGTCATCCAGGCTTCACCATTGATACCTCCCCCGGGGAACACCTCGGGTGAGCCAAGTGCCTGCTGGCCGCTAAAGGGTAGTTCATCCGCAACAGGACTCACATCCACAACTTCATTGGCATATCGGACCGTCCGGAATGAATTGACGGATAAGAGGTTACTGCTGCCATTACACAACACCAGGTCTCCATCAATCACCGGAATCAGTGCCTCAGGAACGATCTCCGCTTTGATCATCAGTCTGCCTGGATAAGGAACGTCCGTCAAAACCGTACCATCTAATTCAGCTCTAAAGTAAGCGCCTTCCCGAATGAATGTTGTTTCATATTGCACCCCTACCGGATAGTAAGCTTCGTCTGTATTTTCTATTTGTGCCAATCCTACATAAAAAGTGCTGTTGGTCACAGTTGGAGGATCCGCAAAATAAAAACTATGATAATTTCCGGTTTCTTTGTCGGTTGGGTTTAGGGTGAATGAGGTAGCCAGGATCGTACCCATATCATCCATCACCACAGCGTATAAATCACGATCACCATCGGCAGCTGTTTTATCCAAAAAGACCTCTACTGAATTAACTTTCCCACAACCGGTAATACTTTGTTTCACCAAAATCAAACCTTCTCCGTTTCCAAACCCTGCGTGAGTCACTTTGGCCGAACCATCATCGAATCCAATCGTTGAAGGCCCCACCTTTTGGGCGTAAAAAGCCTGGTTGTTACTCAATACATTCTCGTTGGGTTGCGCGTCAATGCTGACAGAAAATGTATAATCCCCTTCGATGGTCGGATGCCAGTCCGTAAAACTAACGATTAAAGAATCGGTTGCAGGAACCATCAGTGGTTTGGTTTCAGTATATGTCTCAGGGCCGCTAACTTCAAAATGAACCATAAAAGTATGATCCTCTATATCAAAATTACTCACCAGGGCCGAAACCGTATTGTCTCCGGAAAACCGGGTAGAGAGGTGTCCAAGGGCATAGACCGCTTCAACGGCTACGCTATCAATAAAATCGGCAGACCCAAATGTTGTCTGAGGTCGAAAATCAGAAACAGTCAATATCTCAGGCAATTCGACATCCGTGGTATCGTTTTTTCCGTCAAGGCAAAGGATCGTCCGTGTTTCCATACCATACTGATCGGTCATTACCGAATGTTCCTTGGTAGTCAGCGCCTTGTTCAATGACGAAAGCGGGTCAGTCGGATTGGAATATTCAAAGGCGACGTACAATCCATTTCCAGAATAGGTGAATGTCGCCGTCGGAGCGAAAAATGGAATAACGAAATTACCTATGGTATCAGGAATAGTGATCTTGCCATTTTCAATCCCTATTTCGGCCATCGGCGCGATCGCATTTGTCCAGGAAATAGAATTTTTCAGGCGGTACCTGATGTTGTAGGATGTAGCACCTTCGGTGGAAGTCCAGTGAAGGGTTGCAGTATTGTCAGATAAATTGTCAACAAATAAATTAGTTGGCGAATAACACTGAACATCACCTACGGTTAGAAAATTGATTCCGGCTACATAGGCACCCTGGCCTGCATCACAGTCTGCCCTGACCTGCCACTCATACCTGGTTCCGGGCTCAAGCCCGAAATTCAGCAATAAACTATTTGTAAAAGCAAAGGTGGAAAACCAAACAGAAGAACCTACACGACGAAACCTCAGGCTATAACTGTTAGCTCCCGTTACGGCATCCCAGGAAAAGGAAGCGGTGGTATCCGGAAGACTGCTGACCATCAGGCTTAATGGATCAGCCTCATTACAATTATCCACATTAAGCGTCGTAAAGGAGTTCTGGTTTAATTGAGATGAATCTGCCCCGCAAAATGTTCTGATCCGCCATTGGTATGTCTTTGAAGAGATTAACCCGGCGATGTCAACAGACATCGCCGTCGCCGGTGCGGGAACAGCTTCTAACCAGGTGTTGTCATCTATTGGCTTATACTCTACTTTATAATTGCTAAAACCAGGAGAATTCGGTGCATACCACTGCAAAGTGGCACTCGATGCCGTAATGGCCGTTACAGATAAATTCATCGGTTGATTACAGCCGGAAAGATCAGCCGTTGAAAATTCCAACACATCTGTAAAGGACGAAGGCTCCTCGGGACAAACCGCCTGAACCTGCCATTGGTAATCTCCCGGAAATAACCCCATGATTTCCAATGAATTGGTTGCAGTAGTTACTTCTGTCCAGTCCATATCCCAGCGGCTTTCCGTATCCGTTGTATTTTGAAGATAGAGTTTGAAGTCTGCTTCTGTCGGAATATCCTGAGCGGCAGCGATGGTAAATCCAATTGAATTGAGATCGGTTGCAGCCGGGATACCGGATGCCGCCATTTCATCAGGGGTGATTAAGAAGAGTTGTCTTTGATACCGAAGGCCTCCCTGTGGACTGTTTTCAGAAGAAAAAGAACCATCTGTCGGAAGGACGATTTGTTGTGACAACTGTGCCATCATTTCGGAAGGCCAATTCAAAAAGAGAATGGAAATGGCCATGAGCATGAATCGCTTCATCAGCGAATTCATAAATTTATGATTTTTCATTTATTGAAATTGAAACACTCAGTGCCTGCAGAAAAGGAGCAGGCGGTATAGAATTAATTACACGTTAATTAATTGAATACCGCCTTAATCCAATTTTATAAATCCTTCCTGATAATTTATCAATCAGAATTTACACTGAGCAGTGAAAAAATGCGATGTAGTACAAATGTTCTCCTTATTTCTTTTCAATAATTCTTTCATTAATTGCTTTATGCGTATGGAAGGAATACTTTAATTCCTCCTGGATCTCCTCAAACAATTCTTCCTTATAGTTTGGATCCGTATTTAATCTATTCCAGAAAGGATGATCCATAATGTCCAAGCCATTTTTTTCATATACTCTTCTGGCATTGTCCTCGGCTAATTTCAAACCTTCCTCCAACTGCTGTCTGTCAATATTGAAATAAACAATTTCGCTGGAAGAAGAGTGAGAGACAAATTGATCTGCTCCTGTAACAGCTGGTGCTGAAACTGTTTCATGGTCAGCATGATCATGACCAACAACTTCGTCATTGGTTTCAATATTCGCAGCTTCTGCAAATCCCGGAACCAATTTCGCCAGGATGGCATTGGTATTATTAAGTTGATCCTTTAAGGCTTTAATTTCTTGATTTTGTACTTCATAAAGATCAACCATATCATTTGAATTCAGTCCGATAGCCGTGTTGACATAATCTAAACCTGAATCTTCTTTTCCTTCCCATGCTACTCCTAAGATTTTCTTGTAATCATAAGATTTCATTCTATCCGGACTCTTTGCCATTCCAACACCATTGTTGAATCCGCTGGCCAGGATATAATCTCCAGGACTTACTTTTCCCATAATTCTGGTCGGCACCTGTCCCATAAAAGCTACCTTCTCCAAACCTGTTACATTTCCATCAGGTGGCAATCCTCCCAGCACAACAGGCTTGAGGGAAACAACCATGATCATGTCCGCATCATTGGTGTTTTTTGTAATAAATCCATTTTTTACACCAACAATATCTCCGGGCACAAACTGTTCGTCCGGGTTCAATTTAGGTAAATACTCCGCGTAGTCTTCAGAACCTGAAGCAAAAGTGATGCCTTCCAGTGCTTTATGTGTATTTCTAAATACGACCAAAGCTGCACTTGCCTTTACCAGGTTCCCTCCCAGTGATGCAACATTCGCAATTTTCAAGGCGACCTCCGCAATGGCGGCAACAATCAATGATGGGATAGGGGTGGTAATACAAGCGCCAAGTCCTGCACAAGCGGTGGAGGATGAAGACGCTGCCGCCAGGTCAACACTTGCCTGAACGGATTCAAGCCCGGCAATGACAATATCCAAAGTAGCAAAAGCGATATCTGTAATCAGAAAAGCTTCAGAATCTGTATATTCCTGGTTTCTGCCAAAATCGCCTGAATTTTCGTCAGAATCCTCTCCCTCAATTCTACCTACCGTTCCATTATTGGAATTATAGAAAGTGATGAAGTTATTCTTATTATGCGGGATTGGTGCTCCCAGTTTAATGGAGATCCCGTTGCCGTTAGAAGTATTTTCAAAGTTGGCCACGTGCTGGGCGGCAGTAGTTGTTGGGTTAACTCCCGCTGAAGTAGCCACATTTCCTTTCACAATAAGGCTGGTAGCCGTAGAGGCTGTTGCATCAATTTTGGTAACCCCATTCACGTTAAGTTTTTTCCCGATACCAACGCCACCTGCTACGACCAATGCACCGGTAGTGGAACTGGTAGATTCATCCGTTCCCCCTACATTCAGTCGTTTGCCAATACCTGCTCCACCTACTACATTCAAAGCTCCTGTGGAGGCACTCGTTGATTCTGTTGTATTTTCTACCTTAGCAATTCCGCCTACATTAAGGTTCTTGACAATCCCTGCTCCACCGGCCACTTTGAAGGCTCCTGAAGTTGAATTGGCAGATTCTGTCGTATTTTCAACAGCTGTAGCTCCCGCAACATTGAGTCGCTTGCCAATGCCTACCCCACCGGTCACTACCAAGGCTCCGGTTGTGGAATTGGTGGATTCCGTTGCATCGGTAATTGATACAGCTCCTGCAAAATTCACAGGACCGCCAAAAGCAGATGCCCCACCCACATTCAGATTTTCTCCAATACCCACTCCACCGTTAACCACCAAACCTCCTGTGGTTACTGAAGTAGAACTCAGCGCCGGATTGTCCACTAATAAATGTTGATTAAAGGTCGCATCCTGCTGCACCAACAGCGTTCCGGAAAGGGTGGAAGGAGACATATTATTCACACTAAGGCTGCTTTGCAAATTCGTCGGCCCGTCCACATTCAGGGAAGCATTCAAATCAGTGGCCAGATCAACGGTAAGCAGCCCTGAAAGCAAGGTGCTCTTCTGGTTCGTTACCGTGAAATTTCCATTATTTAAGGTTTCGCCTCCTACGGTGTTCAGGTAAACATTTTTCTTAACCGTCAGGTCATCCCCGATTTCGGCATCACGATCTACTACGAGATCCTGTCCGATATGTACATCAAAATCAATATTGGCATTACGATCCACATCGAGATCCTGTCCGATATGCACATCAAAATCCACATTGGCGTTACGATCCACATCCAGGTCTCTTCCTATGTGTGCATCATTACCTACATCAAGATTGGCTCCAATAAAAAGGCTGTTTTTCATATACACATCACCGTCTTTGGTGATACGCATACGCTCTATATTGTTGGTTCTGAAAATAAAATCAAGGTGATCTCTTGTTCCAACATAATGGTAAAGCGGATTGGTCAGGACGTTGCCGTCCACCTTCCAGAAAGCGGCTGTTTTTTCTGTTCCGCTTCCGGTTTCTGTAACCAGGTTATCCGCAGTACCGGCGTGAAAAGCATAAGGAACCGTCAGGAGTTTTGTGGTGCTGATGGTCGTGAAATTTTCGCCACCTTCAGGGTCAAGCCCAACGTTCATCCATATTTCATAACTACTCCAGGGAACTTCCTGGAGGATTCCGGCTTTATTTTTGCCTTCCCCTATGGTAATGGTAAACAACCCTAAAATATTGGTCGTCACCTGATGGACTTCCCAATAAGCTGTTTTTCCGGTCGGGCCCGCGGCCAACAGTTTTATCTCCAGCCCCACACTCTTGAGGGCCAGCACTTCGCCGTTAGCATCTCTGGCTACGGCCTGGTATTTCATTCCTGCCGGTACCGTCTGCGCCATGAGCGATACCACAGTAAAAAGGGTAAGAGCGAAAAGTATAAAAACTTTTTTCATTTTTCAGAAGTTTAAATAATTTCCCAAAAACAGGACAAGCCAACCCCAAAGGGTGATCCACCGTTTTCAAAAAATCGTTATGGAATTAAGTGTTAATCTAATTTGTTTACTTTGAATAATCCGATCGGATGCTGGTCTTCCGTGATTACACGAATGACATATAAACCCGAAGGATACCTGGTCATATCAAACTGCAGCGGATCAAAAGGAAAATCGATTTTTTCCTTTTTCAGTACCTTCCCGTTGAGGTCGAGCAGGTAAACGCTTAAGGCTTCTTCCCGATCAGAAGTAACGTTTACGTACAATAAGGAAGACACCGGGTTAGGCATAACCTGCACGTGGTAAAAAGCTTCCAGATTTTCATAAGATAGTAAGGTGGAAACAGAAAGTTGCGGTTGGTGAAACCCTTGAGTCAGCATACCGTTTTCGGTAACCAGCGTTGTGGTGGCCAGTTCTCCAAGGGTCCAGTCCAGGGTAACACTTCCGATAGAGCTGGTAGCGCCATCGCTGGCAAGCACTGACCGATCGAAAGACTGGGAAAACATTGTGTAACTGCTTAGGCACAGCATCACAAACATTAGTAATTTTTCCTTCATAATAATATAGGTTTTGTTCAGAATCAATTGATGTTAGTATTTCAGAGAAAATGATAAACCTCTCCAACGAAAAATTTGGAGAAAGTTTTAAATTTTATTCCCAGCAAAGATGGTATCGCAATAATACAGCAGGATTGGAAACAATGAAACAGGTATTTATACCTGTTTTATGCGATTATTTGGGCTGGAACTAAGAAAAAATCCATTTATATGCAATAATACATCAGTTACATGGAAAAGTTCCGAAAACGGGCAACTAAACTCAAAAAAATGGCTAATAAAGGTCAAATCAAGCCGCGGGCCTTCAATTCGAGGTATTTATTTACCGTATTCAGGGAAAGATCTTCCGGTTTGGTGAGCACGGCCTGGATGCCGTAATTGCGAAGCTTTTGCACCATCTGAATCTTTTCGGCAATAAATTTTTGGGCAACAGTCTGGTGATAAATGTCTTCCAGGGTATCTACCTCCTTGGAAGCAAAATCGCGTATTTCGGTATTTTCAAAAAAGACCACCACAAGCAGGTGAATTTTTCCGATCTTTCTCAGGATAGGCAACATCCGGTCCAGGGCATGCATACTCTCGAAATTGGTGTAAAGCATGATGAGGCTTCTGCCCGTGATCAACTTCCTGGCAATTTGGTAAAGGATTTCATAATTGGCCTCGGTATGCCTTTCCTTTTCATTATAGAGAGCCTGCAAAATTTTTTGTAACTGGTAAGGTCGTCCATCCGCCTTAATGGTAGCCCCTATCTTGTCGGAAAAAGTGATCAGGCCGGTCATGTCGTGTTTTTTCAGAATGATATTTGACAGGGCAAGGGTGGAATTGATGGCATAATCCATCAAACTCAAGCCCTCAAAGGGCATTCGCATGGAACGACTCTTATCGATGATGCTGTACACTTGCTGCGAGCGTTCATCCTCATACTGGTTGACCATCAAAGTAGCTTTCCGACTGCTGGCCTTCCAGTTGATCGCCCGGTAATCATCTCCTTGTACGTAATTTTTTATTTGCTCAAATTCATAACTGTGACCGATCCTCCGAATTTTTTTTATGCCTTCGAAAAAGCTGATCTTGCTGAAAGCCCGAAGTTCGAGCTCTTTCATCTGGATAATGGAGGGGTAAACAGGAACCATCATGGAATAATCATGTCGGTATCTTTTTTCCACCAGCCCAACGGAGGTTGAAAGAAAAAGGTTGATGGCCCCGAAATGATGCTCTCCCCGCTCCACCGGACGAATTTCGTAGGTGAGTCTGCCTTTTTCATCCGGGTCAAGCGACATTTTTTCCAGAAAATCCCTTTTCTGCAACTGGAAGGGCAATTCATCAATGATGGAAATATTCAACGGTATCCCAGACTGATTGTGTAAATCGAGATGAATTTTGTTTTCATCACTTAAGGACAATATTTTGGGCACCCGCCGGCGCACCCGCACCCGAACCGATCTTTTGAATAACCTGAAAATATCATAAACCACCACTGAGACCAGGGCTGCAAGGCACAATTGCGCCAGCAGGAAAAATGCAGGCACAAAAAAAGCCACTGCAAAAAAGGCAACGAGTGCCCCCAGTATCATAAAAAACCGGTTGGTAAGGTATAGATTTTTCAAAATTTGGCTGTGTGCATCAATGATCGAGAATTACTAAACCTCTAAGATAGGAAATACTTAACTTTTAGCCCCTTTTTGGGAAAGGGAGATTTATTCCCCGCAGCCATAAAAGAGTTCACCATCCTTGTCAACTTCAACTTTGAACGGGAATTTCTTTCCGGCTACTGAATTAAAACAGGAAGATTCCTCAATCGATATTTTCAGCCAGCTTTTTCCGTCGTCAACTTCCCTGGAGGTGACAAATAACTTGCGATTGTCAGATGTTACGGGAGCCTTGTAAGGGTAGATCTCTTTTTCCCCGCTCAGTAACTCAAAAGAGATTTTCTCAGTAGAAATGTCCAATTTCCAAAAAGGATTGGTACCGTTGCAGGCATAATGGTCGCCGGTACCCGCCAGAGGATCAGAGGATTTGCACCCTGAAAAACCAAACGGGAGCAGGAAAAGCAACAATACGGCCGGAAAATATTTTGTAACATTCATTTTTCTGAATTAGTAAGCAGGTGGACAAAATTAAATTGAACAATTGCTCTCACTCGCCCCAACCCTAAAGAGGAGTCTGCCGCAAAATAGTTCAATTTATTTTTGTCCCTCAGTTAATGTTCAAAAAACAACTTACTCATTTGGGACGGGTACTCCCCTTTAGCGGGCCGGGGGCGCGGGATGCAAATGAGAAAGTTATTTTTTGATGTTCCTTATAGCATTTTTCTCAAAAGGAAAAATTATCTGTCACGCCAATCAATACTTCTTTACCATAGAACGCAACGTTAATGCCCATTGTTTTCCTTCCCCGGTATTATTCCAATAGCCCGGCCAGCAACAAGTAAACAGTCAGCTCAAGCAATATTGTGACAAGTCAACCAGTAATGGAGCAATGCGACATCCGCGGCACGCAATGAGGGAACCAGCAACAAGTAACCAGCAACGAGAAACGAGAAACCAGCAACGAGAAACCAGTAACCCACTAAACCTTCTCCACCGAAATCATGACCTTTACTTCCCCGGGAAGTTCAACTTCCTGTCCGCCAGGTACCTCCCCGACGAGGGTGAGCTCATTCGCCAGGGTTTCATTATTGATATAATCCCCAAAAAGTTCCAGCGCATTATCCAGGGCAATATGTTTTTCGACCTTCACTTTTATCCTGTCTGTCACCTCAAAATCTTTTTCCTTACGGATGTTCTGGATCCTGTTGACGAGATCCCTTGCCATGCCTTCCGCTTCGAGTTCCGGGGTGATGGTGACATCCAGAGCTACCGTCAGCGGGCCGTCAGAAGCCACCTGCCATCCGGGAATGTCTTCAGTGAGGATTTCAAAATCTTCCAGGGTAAGATCGTAAGTGGCGCCATTGACCGATAAAGCGAAAGTTCCCGTTTTTTCAATGAGCCCAATCTCCTCCTGCCCCAAGGCAGAGATCACGTCCATGGCCTCTTTCATATCCTTGCCCAGGCGTTTGCCGAGGGTTTTGAAATTGGGCTTCACTTTTTTACTGATCACCCCGCTTGTATCGACAATGTATTCGAGTTCCTTGACATTGACCTCTGCGAGGATCAGGTCTTTCACCCCATCCACCTGTTCTCGGAAATTGTCATTCAGAACAGGCAGCAAAATCCGCTTCAATGGCTGACGCACCCGCATTTTATCTTTCTTGCGCAAGGACAAGACCAGGGAAGCAATACGCTGGGCATAATCCATACGCTCTTCCAGCGCTTTATCGATCACGGATTCATCAGCCTTTGGAAAGTCAGCCAGGTGGATCGATTCAAGATTCTCTTTTCCCGTGACGCTATTCAGATTACGGAACATCCAGTCGCTGAAAAAAGGAGCCAGCGGAGCCATCAGTTTCATGATGGTTACCAGGCATTCATAAAGGGTCTGGTAGGCAGCGATCTTATCTTCGGAATAATCGCCTTTCCAGAACCGGCGGCGACAAAGGCGCACGTACCAGTTGCTGAGGTGATCATCGACAAAGGTCATGATCTTTCGGGCAGCATTCGTGGCTTCGTAATTCCCGTATTCTGCATCCACTTCCTGCACCAGGGTATTCAGCAACGAAATGATCCATCTGTCGATTTCAGGCCTTTTTTCCAGCGGGATATCGGCTTCTGTATATTTAAATTGATCCACATTGGCGTAAAGCACAAAGAAAGCATAGGTATTGTAGAGCGTTCCGAAAAATTTACGGCGCACCTCATCCAGTCCGGCCAGGTCAAATTTGAGGTTGTCCCAGGCTTGTGCATTCGAGAGCATATACCAGCGGGTAGCATCGGCTCCGTAAGTTTCGATGGTTTCAAAAGGCTCCACCGCATTGCCGAGTCGTTTCGACATTTTTTTGCCTTCTTTATCCTGTACCAATCCGTTGGATACTACGGTTTTGAATGCTACTTTATCAAAAACCATGGTAGCGATGGCATGTAAGGTATAAAACCATCCTCTTGTCTGATCCACTCCCTCAGCGATAAAATCAGCGGGAAAGCTGCGTTCGAAAACTTCTTTATTTTCAAAAGGATAATGCCACTGGGCATAAGGCATGGCACCACTGTCAAACCATACATCGATGAGGTCTGTCTCACGGGTCATCGGCTCACCATTATCGGCCACCAGGACCACATCGTCAATGAAAGGACGGTGCAGATCTTCAGGGGATACCTGGTTTTTACCCAGCTTTTCATTGGCCCGCTTGATTTCTTCCTTCAATTCTTCTACCGAACCGATACATTTTTCATATTTGCCATCTTCCGTTCTCCAGATAGGCAATGGGATGCCCCAGTAGCGGGAACGGGAAAGGTTCCAGTCCTGGAGGTTTTCGAGCCATTTCCCGAAACGACCGTCCCCGGTTGACTTGGGCTTCCAGTTGATGGAATCATTGAGTTCAAACATCCTTTCCTTGGCCGCCGAAGCACGGATAAACCAGCTGTCGAGCGGGTAGTATAAAACGGGTCTGTCGGTCCGCCAGCAGTGCGGATAGGAGTGTTCGTATTTTTCTGAAAGGAAGAGTTTATTTTCCTCCTTCAATTTGATCACGATATCCACATCCACCGGGCGTTCTTCCACCTGTCCGTAATCTTTGACATAACGACCGGCGAAATCAGTCACCTCGGGCACAAATCTTCCCTGGTCGTCCACCAAAGGAATGGCCTTACCATTGGCATCCTTGACCATCAATGGCGGAATGTCGTTTTTCTTGGCCACCATAAAGTCATCGGCACCAAAGGTAGGGGCAATGTGTACGATACCCGTACCGTCGGTGGTAGAAACGAAATCGCCGATCAAAACTCTAAAAGCCGGCTTGTCGGGTTGAACGTAAGGCATGAGTTGTTCAAATTCCATGCCTTCAAGTTCGGCGCCTTTGACCTCGCCGATTATTTCGATATAAGGAATAGGTTTATTATTGGCCTTAACCTCTTCAGGCTGGAGGTCAGGATTGGCTTCGGAAAAATAAAAAGACAAACGATCTTTGGCCAGGATGACGGTCGTCGGTACCTGGGTGTACCGGTTGTAAGTCCTTACTTTTACATAAGTGATATTTTTTCCAACAGCCAGGGCCGTATTGGAAGGCAGCGTCCATGGCGTGGTTGTCCAGGCGAGGAAGTATTCATTTTCCGAGCCTTTCACCTTAAATTGAGCAATAGCCGAAGTATCTTTGATCATCTGGTAGGCTCCCGGCATATTAAGCTCGTGAGAGCTCAATCCGGTTCCTGCAGCAGGAGAATACGGCTGAATGGTGAACCCTTTGTACAGGAGTCCTTTGTCGTAAAGTTGTCTCAGCAGCCACCAGACCGATTCGATATATTCGTTTTTATAGGTGATATAGGGATCGTCCAGGTCCACCCAATACCCCATCTTGCGGGTGATGTCATCCCACATATCCTTGTAGCGCATCACCGACTCGCGGCAGTGTCGGTTGTATTCGGCAATGGTGATGGTTTTCCCAATATCTTCCTTGGTAATGCCCAGGTCTTTCTCTACCCCCAGTTCCACCGGAAGTCCGTGGGTATCCCAGCCGCCCTTACGTTGCACACGCTGTCCTTTCATGCTGCGGTAGCGGCAGAAAAGATCCTTGATGGTTCGCGCCATAACGTGGTGAATCCCCGGCTTTCCGTTAGCGGATGGCGGGCCTTCATAAAAGACCCAGCTGTTTTCCGGGTCGCGTTGATTGACACTTTTATGGAAGATGTCGTTCTCCTCCCAAAAGCGTAACATTTCGGCATCGATTTTCGGCAGATCAAGATTCTTAAACTCCTGGTACATTTTGTCTCATTTTTTTAAAAACTGCGCAAAGATAATTAAGTAGTGTATTAATTACGAATTAGGGGTGTTCATAAAATTTTAAACGGCAGAATTTAACCGCGGAGTTCGCAGAGAAGGCGCAGAGGACGCGGAGAAACCTTTGCGCACCCTACGCCTTCTCCCTACTGGTGGTACGGAATGAACTCCTGGAACTTCTCGCCCCAAATAAAAAAGCGCCGGCAAATTTCAATCTGCCAGCGCTTTTTTGTTTTTACATCATACAGCAACTCACAGATTGTCGGGCAATCCGATAATAATAATGCTGTTAATAATGTAAAATGAAGAACACATAATTTTATTCGTATTGAAGGGGTAAAAGTAAGGGTAATTAAAATAAAAGTCAAGTTTGAGGCTCAGGTAAAATTTCAGTTCCTCTTGGGTCCCCGCCTTCACTGTGTTCGGCGCCGGGCTGTCCGCTATCGCTCCCATCCCTGGTACTGCTCGTCCCTCGCCAGCCTCCGCTGAACGCTGCGGCCCTGAGTACTATTACCACCAAATAAACGGAGTGCCAGAGGCACGATATCCCTTTACGAGAGGCACCGCCGTTCCCAAAAAGCAAAAAACAAACCAAATGCCAGCGGCACGGCACCCTTTTCACCCGAGTAAGAGGTCTCACCCGATAGTAAGTAAACGACAATGGTTCTGGAGCACCCGAATTCTAAATCGGCTACCTCCGATTGTCCAAAGCACACCCCCCAATGACGCTCATCATATCACCCGACCAAAAATAACCCATTCCTTTTCACAAATCAATATATCCAATATTATTCCCAAAATCCAAAATTTCCACATTCTACCAAAGCACAAAAATCCAACGCCCAAGGTGGTCGGCCTTATGTTTTTGTTTCAGTATAAAAGTAATTCAGATCGCCCAGGCCTTCCGGCGGAGCAGGCAGGCCTTGTCCTTCGAATTTTTTTTTGTGGGGTGCTTCAGATATCGGGGGTAATTCAACTAGATCGTTACCTGTTTCATCTTGCCCTAAGAATAGTAAACCCGCTTGTAAGGTTCCATCCGAAACAAATAAATCAACATAACCTTCTATAATCGTGAAAGTCCAAAATTCTCCTCCCCCCCCCCAGGATCATAAGCTGGGATCCCTCCCACAACAAGATTCAAATCGTCTAAGATTTTACTTGTTGTTGCTTCAATATAAAACATCTGATCTCCATTATCCATACTCGCAAACAACTCATCACTAATACTCTCCATACCGCCGGTAAAAACAATACAACCGGAGGAAGCGGGGACCCATTCACCATCATAGATGAGGGTTTGGGTGCCGTTGGAGACGGCTTCGGAGAAGACCTGGACTTTTTTGATATAGGGCATTTCGGCTTGTGGTTCGGTAGGGAGGGTGGAGAAAATTTCAGAAACCAAGCAGCCATTATCGTCCGTGACGGTAACAGTGTAATCTCCTCCCGTCAGGTTGGACAATGTAGCTGTTGTAGCACCATTACTCCATTCGATTTGATAGGGAATTGCACTGTTAATATTCAATGATATTTCTCCATTCGCAATATTTGCACAGGAAGACAGCATTATATCTGCATCTATTTGTGGAACGGGGTACTCTGTAACAGTTTCTTCTCCCGTGGCGGTACATCCATTCGCATCTGTGACGGTGACACTATAAGTACCGCCGGGAATGCCAGAAAGGTTTGCGGAGGTCGCTCCGTTGCTCCATTGGTAAGTGAATGGGGCAATGCCTCCTGTTACAGCAAGATGAATACTTCCGTCCATTTCATTTTCGCAGGTTGGAGTGCTTTCGATATTGAGTTCATCTATGCCCGGACACATAACAATCTCCACCGGCCCAAGAGACGTTTGGCAGCCATAAGCATTGGTGACAATGACGGAATAAAAACCGGCTTCAGTTATCCTGTTAAATTTTGCTCGGTTTCCTCCGGGATAACGCCATTTGGCCCCACCCATTCAAAAGTAAATGGGCCTGCATCTCCGGTGGCTTCTATTTCTATGCTTCCTTCTCCTCCTTCACCGCATATGCATTGGGGTGGAGGTGATTTGGATGGTGGCGGAGAGGGGAAGAGAATAAAACAACATCATTATAATAGTGATAAAAAAACACTTATTACTTTGTATTGATAAATCCAGTTTGTGTCGTTTAGATTTCATTTTGGTATTTTTTATTGTTTTCATTTTCAGGCAAAATCAATCACCCAATAATTATATCAAATTATTCCTCTGCAGAAAGATAGATTTCTATCATTTCAATATCTTTTTTTAACATCGTAACATAATATTCACATGATTTTTGAATTTGAATCTGATTTGACTGATCAAACAAACCTTCAAACTGTTTAATGATTTCTTTCTTTTCTGAAATAATTTTTTCAAAGTATTTTTGAAGATCGTTTTCATTTAGTTCTGGAACATTAAGGTTCCTTTGAATCTCATCAAAATAACTTTGGATTGCCAACAGCAATTCTGCCCATTCTTTGAATTTTGAATCTGGAAAATTTTCAATTATATGCTCTGCTTCCTTTCTTCTTTCTTCATTTACCCAACCTGATTTAAATAAAAAATGCGGAATTGGTAGTTCCTTTAACCAATCAACTGCCATTTTATCTGTGTCTGTATATTCCCTAATTTTTATTATAACTTCATTAGAGTAAACTTTCCCTTCTTTTAGTGTTAAACCTGGGCAATAAATCCCTCTTAAAACGTAAGTCTTCCCTTCTTCAAAACAATACCCTTTATTTTTTCCTAAAGTCTCTTTTTCTTCAATAAACCCAATGAACCTCCAACTTATTTCAGTTTCACCTTTTGCTGCCAATACAACCTGAGGTATAGTAATCATTCCACTTGCATCAGAGCTTCTGTTATATATTTTTTCCCATTTCTCCTCATTTATTTCCCTAAATTCTATGATTGGATTATAAAAAGAAGGCGTAGGCTTAACTATATTAAGCTCCTTTTTTGATTTGTTTTTAACCGTAAAATTGTATCCTATCGGATCTAAAAAACCAACAGTGGTTGTATCAACAGAGAAAGTTAATTCAAGATAATTGCTTAATTTTTGACATTTTGATGCTTGCGCAAAGACAACGAGCAGAATTATTACATTTACTAATTTTTTCATTTTATTCTTTTTTTCATTAAACTTTATTCTATTTTTTTTGCACATAAAGCCGTAAGCTCTCTACCGTAATGCCGTGAACCGAATAAAGTTATTAATGCCCTGGACTATTCACTCTTGATCGAATTAAATTAACATGTCGAGGAATTAACATAAATGAGGCCCCCATACTACTTGCATTACCAGACATAAGGCCCATGTTGGATAAAGAAAATTCCGAAATTGGGGTGGTGGTGATTTGGATGGTGGCGGAGAGGGGCGTTATTATACAAGATAGTAGGATGGCGAGGAATATTTTTACAGTTTTCATATCAAAAGGTTTTAATATCAATGTTTTCGATTGGTTAATTAAAAAAGTATCCAATTGATAAATACATCCGATGATCAAGCTTAATATTATTTTGTAATGTTTTCGATTTCCAGTTCTTCAGGGGCCGCGTTATTAAAAGTTACTCTTAGTTTTATCTCTTTTCCATATTCCATTCCTGTTACCTCCAAGACCATTTTTTCTTCGTCTTGAGTCACAATATTTTCCTCAGTCACTATCGGCACCTGATAAGCATAAAGTCGGTCCTTTATATACTCAAGTTTATAGGGTTTAGCCCAGTCTTTTATACTGGCGGGCAATTCCTTGTTTACCGGAGGATAAAGGTGAGCAGCCTTTGTCAAGTAGATATTTTTGCCGCTGATAAAATACACTTCCCTTGTTTCTGTATCCAGGGCCAACAAATAATAATCCATCCGTTGTTTCCACTTTTCAGAAAAAGGAAGATTATAAGGGAGACATTTAGGATCACCTCCAAATCTAAGAATTTCTGGCATAGGCGGCGGTGGCGGTGGTGGATACCCTTTTTGGTCTATCCATTCATCATGTTTTTTCTTTTCTTCCGGGTAGTAATAGTAATGAATCCTACAACAACAACCTAACTTAGAGTATTCGTCATTATTCTGACAACTTGATAAAGTTTCTAATGTATCTTTATAAAACCTGTAAAACTCAACACCATCATACATGGTGTTTCCAACTATAGTGTGATTCCCTTCAGTTATTAGACCGTTTCTAAAGCCTGCCCAAGCCTCGGAGCAATTTCCATTGGCAAATTTCAGATTAAAGGTAACTGGTTCAATCCTATTCCAATATTCATCAAAATCTGGTAGCAGTTTATCAAAATCCGAAACCCCTTCCTTAACTACCCAAACTGAAGAATCTAAGTTTAATCTATTTTCCAAATTGGGTAGATTTAACACTCTATGCATGTAAGCGTTTTTCATTAAGGCATTTAGAAGATACCTTTCTTTATCTTCAAAATCTTTAAACTTGACCTTTGGCTTTGGTCTAGTAAGTCTTTCATAAGTAATTCCTCTTATATGCTTCCCGCCAAAACCATCAGGATTTTGTGGATCAATATAAATTTCGAATACATATTTAAACTCTTCTTTTTCATTATACCCAACTGAAAAAACCAAAGTATCATTCTCCTGTCTGGTAAATTCAATACGGTTATACTGATTTGAGTATAGTTTCAACTGTAGGAATGGAAGAAAAGACGTGGGATTATTTTTATTTAAATCAAAATCTTTGGCAATTCGATTTTTAAAAGGGAAAATTCCCGAAATAAACTTTATCTCCATACTCTTATTTACTCCTACCAACATATTTTTTCCTAAAGCCGGAATCCTTTGACTATAATTACTCCAACTTACTAGGCTGTCGTTTTTAAGGTTATCGACAAAAGAAATCTGATATAAATTCCAGGAGGTATCCGGATAAGGAATTTCTACTGGCTTTATTAAACATTCTAGTTCATCTGGTAAATACCCGAAACCAGGAAATTGAATATACTTCCAGTCAACAAATGAAGAAATAACATATCCATCAATCTGATTTGCTTCTGAGGTGAAAGATCTTTTCGCTTCAAGGATTTGACCAAGCGCAATATTTTTAATTACACTTTTTTTAATATGAGAATTTAAATCAAAATTAATTTCTCTTTGTCCAAAAGAAGTGCCTGAATAAATAGCTATCATAACGATGGTGATGATAAATTTGATCGAGTGAAAGTTCCATTTCAATTTTCTTTTATTTTTCATTCTTCGTTTTTGTGAAGGTAAAAGTCCTAACCAATTTCGGCATTATAGTACTCAATGGAGAAAGTGGGTTAGCCATTCTAACAATTAAAATTTATTCTACCCAAATTACAGGTTCATCATAATTACTTTCTTCAGCGCAAGCGTCCAAACCATCCTGATTACCATGTTCATGCCCAGGGCCATGGCTGCAATAATCTGTTAAATTATTTCCTCCAGGAATGCATCCATTAAATTCTCTAGTATCTTTATATGCTGCTCTAAGTAGTTTCCATCTTAGTGCAGATTCCTTGTTCTGAATTTTATAATATAAATGAGCGATTTCATGGGCTATCGTTTGGGTATATTGATAATTCCTTAGTTTATCTATATTAGAATAATCACCACTATTTGCATTCCCCTACCAAACTGTAGGATTTATTTCTCCAGTGATCTCAGCTCGACTTTAGCCTGCCTGACGCCGCAGAAAATTATAATAGGTGCAGCGCGCCTGTCTGGCAGCCAGGCAAGACCGAAAAATTTGTTGTAAAAAGATTAAAAAATCTATCTAAGGTGCAGCGCACCGCAACATTCTTTCGATGTTCGAAGGTTTAGGTTGCGGTGCGCTGCACCTAATTTTAATTCAGCGGTTCATTATTTAATTTCAATAAGCACTGGGCAATCGAAATTTTATTTAAAGCGATTATTTTTGTTACACGATACTTACTTTGTATTTAAATCAATAAAAAAAAGCCGGATGCTGCAGCAGCATCCGGCTTTTTTCAATTTAGGTTTAAGACTCGGGATATTTAAATTAATCTTCGTAAGAAGTGGGTCGGATGATGATGGCCGGAGATGCTGAAGCATCGGAAACTTCTTCTTTGGCGTTTCCACCCAATGTTTCGTCAACCGTTGAAGCATTTTCTTCGAAGCGGCATGATTTTAAGATGGCTTCACAAATGCTTTTAGGCTCTCTGTAGCAGTAGATGGCGCTTCCTCTCACCACTGAAACATTGGCGGCAAAAACACAATCTTCGATGACTGGTTTTGATTCGCCACGGGTGGCTTTACAAAGAATGCCTGCACCGTAATAAGAATCGTTTTCGAGGAAAACGCAGTTGGTAATACGCGGGCTGCACACTCCATAATTTCCATTATTGTAAATGGCGCCTCCGTCAAAGTCGGCGTGGTTGGTGGTGAAAGTGCAGGATGCGATCATTGCACGACTTTCACCTCCCTGGGCATAATTGTAAATGGCAGCGCCTTCGCGGGCAAAATTGTTGGTAAAGATGCAGTTTTTGATCACCGGGGAAGAAGGCTGTGCCGTAGCATCATTGAACCAGCCGGCACCACTGGAAGTGAGGTCACCTCCTTCACTGAACCCGTTGGCTGTTCCATCGCTGATGGTAAAACCGTCGATGAGGGTGGCTGCAGAAACACCAATCGTGAGGACAACTGTATAAGAATTGTCTTCGTTGGTCGTCGCATCACCGATCTCACCGCTGAGGATAGTAGGATTTTCAATGAAATTGCGTTCTTCAATGACCCCTTCGTTGCCTGCGAAGCCACCGTAGAGTTCGATGCCGTCAGGAACGATAAAGGCGACCGTGCGATCAGCTTCCATGGTAGGTGTGTAAACACCGGAAGCTACCCAAACCTGGTCGCCGGCCTGTGCGAGCAGGAGAGCATCCTGAAGGTTACCCAGTGCATCTTCCCAGGAAGAGCCCTGGCCTTCGCTGCCAGCCTGCACGAAAATTACTTTAGCCTGTAACCCGAAGGACAGCACCGAAAGTAAAACCGTTAATGTTAGTAATAATCTTTTCACGTCGTTAAACCTTTTGAAGTTGGAAAAATTTAAATCGCCAACTTGTTGTACAGCACAAAGAATTTTTGTTTGCAATATAATTTTGCAGAGTATACCGCAAACCATTTTGCACTCCAACAAGTGTGTCTAAATCAAAAGGAACAAAAATTTGATAGGTACTATTCAGTAGGTGTCAAATCTACTTAAAATTGTATAGGGATATTACATATTTTGCCAAATCTCCGGCAATTTATACTAATTTTTATTTTAATGCAAATATTTCATGCAAAAAAATACCAGCCATTCCTGATTTTAGTCCGGAACGGAAGGATTTATACTGCTTTTTGAAAGCATCGGAATTAGGGATTAATGCTTTTCAACCGAAGTATAAATCGGGGATATAAGGCATTAAACGAGGATCGTTACAAAAGGTTACAAATTTTTATCTTTTTTTTTATTTTTTTTTACTGTCCTTACAACACCCTGCAAGAATAGGCCTTTTACAGGTTCCCTCCAAGAGTGTTTTTTTATGTGGTATCTTTAGGTTATGAAACGGTACAATTTAAAATTAAGAGGCTTTTTACCGGAAAGATTGTTTTTTTTACCGATTTGCAGTAACTTTCCCCCACCATACGCTTGTATCCCCTTTACATGGCGTGGGTACGATCATTATCTCCAAGTTTTATTTTTTGCTTTAATCCGCTTTGTTTGGCTATAAGGATGTTTTTGTGCAGTGATTCTTGAGTATAAAATAAAAAAGCATTAAAAACACTTAGTTTCTTTTGAAACAAAATACCTGTTATTCCCATATACTACTATAGTAGAAGTTTAGACAATTTTTTATATTGTTTTATTTTTCGCCCAATTCAATTTGGTGGATGACTGGCTTCGACCCGCTCCCATATTAAAAAGGGTATAGAGGAAAACAGGAAACGGTAAAAATAATAATTCGCAAACAAAAATAGTAAAAACAGAAACCCACCCAGCTCATTTACCGGGAGGGGTTGTTTTAACAAAAGAAGTGCAAAAAGGAGGAATTGATTTTTTGCTGAAAGGTTTGGCAAATCAGCGAATTCCCCCAGCCCCCCGGTTCTTAACCAGATTGGGGAGATGTATGCAATTTGTAGGAAAAACAAACGGTCTCTGTCGAGCTATTTTACCATTAATTGATTAAATTATGAAAGCTTGGCTTCGACCCAAATGTAATTTGCACCGACACCATTTTTTAAAAATAGGGAAGGTGCTTCTTTTATGCTCTATGCTCTTTTTCTCCGGAAAAAGTATTTACGCTCAGGATTTTCATTACTCCCAGTTCTTCAACGCGCCCCTGCACCTGAATCCCGGTTTGACCGGTATTTATAACGGGGATATACGGTACATGGGTAATTACAGAAGCCAATGGGCCAGTGTCCCCGTCAATTACCAGACCTTCACGGTAGCGGTTGACGCCAAATTTATCAAAAAAACCTTCCGAAAAGGATTTTTCTCCGGTGGGCTGGAACTCAACTACGACCAGGCAGGTTTGTCCCGTATGAGGCTCATCGATGTCAACCTGAGTGGCTCCTATACGGCCACCTTCAGCGAGCATTTCCTGATGACGCTTGGCGCCACGGGAAGAGTCGGACAGCGATCCTTTGATGACACGGACCTGAGTTTTGATCATCAGTACAACCCGATTGCCGGGCAGTATGATCCCTATGCGGATAACGGGGAAGACTTCGGCAATGGAAGTCTTTTCTTTCCCGACCTGGCTACGGGCATCAACTTCAGACTTCAGGATATTGAATCCACGGCCCTGGTCAACAGGCTGGACAAACGTTCCAAACTCGACTTCGGGGTGGGTGTGTTCCACCTCCTTCGCCCGGATCAGAGCTTTATCGGCACGGCCAAATCTCCATTGCCCATGCGCTTAAGCCCATACCTGATGGGGACTTTAATGCTCGGCAAAAATTTCGATTTCATCCTCAACGGCACGGCTCAGTTCCAGAGCAGCTACCGGGAATTAGTAGGACTGGCCGGATTAAAAATTCACCTGAACAGGAATCTGGGCAAACAATTCGCCCTTCAGGTCGATTTCGGTTACCGGTATGCCAATGAATTCGGCGACGCCATGGTTCCCGGCATTGAATTTTTCTACAACGGCTGGCAGGCCGGGTTTACCTATGATATTAATATTTCTGATTTCAACGTGGCTACTTCCAAGCGCGGAGGGCCGGAGATTTCAGTGAGTTATATTTTCCGCAAGGTACGCCCATTGCCAATATTTAAAATTTGCCCGCTGATCTGATGCAATCTCCTCACTTTCCGGAACAGTCCGGAGAGAAACGATCCATCAGACTGATATAAAAAAACACTGATAAGAGATGATATAAAATAAATTCACCTTGTTGCTTTTTCAAAATCTTAAAAACCAACACTTTGAAATTTATCATTTTAAATTTATCATTTTCCAAGATTTATACAATGAAGAAAATACTACTTTTTATAATTTTTATCGCTTCTATCCTTCCCCTGGCACAGGCTCAAACCCTTGATGCATGGGTTGAAGCCGGGGATGAAGCCTATGATCGCCAGGATTTTTATTCTGCTTATAAATATTTCGGCATCGCTTTGGAATATGATGCCGAACAATACGACATCTGGTACAAATACGCAGAATCTGCCCGGCAATTCAATATATATACCAAGGCTGAAATGGCCTATACCAAAGTATTGGGTTGTGAAATAAGTATCGGGTATCCGCTAACGGCCTATTGGCTGGGGAAAGTCAAACAAAGACTTGGAAGTTATGACGAAGCCATTGCGATGTTCCAGAAATTCTTACAGGAACAACCCAGTTCTGAACAAAAATACCTGGACGATGCATTAAAAAGCATGGAAGACAGCAACTGGGCCAAAAGTATCGTGGGAAATCCAGCCAATATTGAAGTGCGCAATATGCAGGGCCTGATCAATTCAGAGTATTCCGACTTTGGGGTGGCCTTTAAAGGAGACACCATGTACTATTCTTCCTTAAAGTTTGTTAACTATAAAGATACGATCAACCCTCCCAGGTCATACGGCAAAATACTCCAATCCGTCAACAAAATGGAAGGTGTTCCTTTGCCTGAAAGTATAAATCTTAAAAATAAGATAGTGGCCAATACGGCCTTTACGGACGATCAAAACCGGGTGTATTATACCATTTGCGATTATTTTAACACCTCGGAAATCCATTGCGATATTTATACCAGTGCGATCAGTGCCTCGGGCAACTGGAGTCCGGCGGTGAAATTACCGATCAACGCTCCTGGTTTTACCACCACACAACCCAGTATAGGTTATGACCGCAACGGTGAAAACGAAACGCTGTATTTTGTGACAGACAGACCCGGAGGAAAAGGGAAACTGGATATCTGGAGCAGCAGAATCATGGAAGACGGCAACCTTGGGGCACCCCGGAATTTGCAGGATATCAACACAGAGGAAGATGAGGTGACTCCTTTTTTCCACACGGCCACCCAAACCTTGTATTTCAGTTCAAAAGGTTACCAAAGTCTCGGAGGGCTCGACATTTACCGGGCTCAAAAGACTGCCGGGGAATGGAGAGATCCCGATCATCTGGGCTCCCCTACAAATGGAGGGTTTGACGACCTTTATTACGTCATTAACGATGAAGAAGGCAATGCCTACCTGGCATCAAACAGACCGGATACTGCAGCTATTTTTTGGGACGAAAACAAAGAAGCCTGCTGTTACGACATTTATACTTTCAAACAAAAGCTGACCATAGATCTGCTCGCGCTTACCTTTAATGAACTGGATGGCTCTGAACTTACAGGCACCCGGGTAGAACTCTATGAAATAACCTCAACCGGAGAGGAAATCCTGATCGACTCCCTTACCAATACGGGGGGTAACGATTTTAATTTTTCCTTGCTTCCCGGATTGAAATACAAGGTAAAATCCACAAAAAAAGGATTTTCAACGGCAATGGAAACCATTGACCTGACTGACCCTGCATTGCAAAATGAAACAAAAATCGAAAAACGTCTGAACATGTCTCCGGGCATTGAGCTCAATGTACTGACTTTTGAAAATATTGACTCAACTGCCCTCAACGGGGTTAGAATTGAGCTTTATGAAGTCAATGCTGCGGGAGAAGAAGTGCTGGTGGACACCAAAACCAATGCCGATGGCAACGATTTTAATTTTGCTTTAAAAAGAGGCAAAAAATATGTCATCAAAGGTATTAAAGACGGGTTCCCTACTATCGTGGAACCCCTGGACTTAAGCGATCCTGAATTGGCTTCGGCTTCAAAAATTGACAAAAAACTCTTCCTCGGCCAGGTGCTCGAGATTCTGACTTTTGATGACCGAACCAAGGAAAAACTCAATGGTGTCACCATCGAATTGCTGGAAATCAGTCCAAATGGCAGCATGAAACGGGTCACCAAAAAGACCAATCCTAATGGCAATGACTTCCTGATGCCGCTGGATCTCAGTAAGAAATACCAGATCAATGTGGAGCGTCTTGGTTACGAGTCCATCACCCAGGCCATTGAATTTGACCCGGAGATTGTCAAAAAAGCTAAAGGTAAGATCACCATTGAACTATACCTGAAAAGAAACTCTCTGGAAGATTTCCTTCCGCTTACCCTGTACTTCGATAACGACTACCCGGACCCAAGGTCAGGAAGGACTAAAACAAACCGCGACTACCTTGAGACCAACGATGCTTATTATGCCAAAAAAGATGAATTTGTCACCAAATTCACCGAAGGACTTTCTCAGAACGAAAGATTCGTCATCGGCCGGCAATATCGTCAATTCTTTGACGTGGAAGTCAAGAATGCCCGTTACGACCTGGAAGATTTTACCCGGGAATTAACGGTATTATTGGAAAATGGCGGGTCATATACCATCAACCTAAAAGGATACGCCAGCCCGCTGGCCAGCGAGCAATACAACGACATCCTCAGCAAAAGAAGGATCGACTGTGTGCGAAACTATTTCGAAGGGTACGATAACGGGAAACTGATCGAATATCTGAATAATGGCCGCCTGATCATCCGTGAAAGTGCTTTTGGCGAAAGAACAGCCAACAAAAAGATAATCAGTGACAAGGCAAATGAAAAGAAAGAATCCGTTTACAGTGTCGTGGCTTCTATCGAAAGACGTGTGGAGATCGTTGAAGTTGAAAACAGGTAATGGAATCAGGTTTATTGATTGTTTTTGGTGCAAAATGCTGCCCCAGAAACAAAACTTAAAATTAGAACAAGGTGAAAAAATTCAAAAATAAAAACATGTCAAGGTATACTCTACAGCTATTATTGTTCGCTGTTTTCATCATACCAGCAACAAACCTGAAGGCCACCCACATTGTCGGGGGGAGAATAGGATACAACTGTCTTGGTGGAGATCAATACGAGATCGAAGTAAGCGTTTTCCGGGATTGTTATAACGGGGATCAGCAAGCCCCCTTTGACAACCCGGCCTATGTCGGTATTTACAATCAATTCAATGTTATGGTGCAAAGCATTCCCATTGCATTGATGGATGACGATACCCTCACGACCATCATTACAGATCCCTGCCTCGTGATCGTAGCGGGGGTTTGTGTGCATACGACAACCTATCGCAAGGTGGTAACATTGCCGTTTATCCCGGGAGGATACACTCTTTCTTACCAAAGGTGTTGCAGGAATATTACCATTGAAAACATCATTAACCCGGTGGAGACCGGCGCTACCTTCGATATTCAGTTAACGGAAGCGGCTATGCTCAAATGCAACAGCAGCCCCACTTTTAATAATTATCCTGCCATCTATATCTGTGCTGATAAACCGCTGGAATTTGACCATTCGGCAACTGATGCCGACGGCGATATCCTTGTTTATAAATTATGTGCACCTAAGGCAGGTGGATCGCTTTCCAATCCGCAACCTATCCCACCGGAAACGCCTCCTCCTTACGATGAAGTACTTTGGGGCCCGGGTTTTTCTGTCGACAATATGCTCGGCCTGGGGGACTCGCTGAAAATTGACTCCCAGACCGGATTGCTGACGGCTACTCCGGGTATCACTGGCCAGTTTGTCGTCGGGGTTTGCGTGGAAGAATACGATGCTGTCACCGGTGAGCTGCTCTCCGTCACCCGAAGGGATTTCCAGTACAATGTTGTTATTTGCGGGGATAAGGCAGCAGCACTCGCTGCTCCCGAAGCGCAGTGTGATAATCTGACCGTAACCATTGAAAACCAGAGTACCTTTTCAACGGCTTATGAATGGTGCTTCGACTGGCCGAATTGTACCATGACCTCTGACACGACGGATTTGGTTTTCGACTGGGTATATCCTGATACAGGAACCTATATTATTCAACTTATCGCAGAACCCAATAGTATTTGCGCGGATACTTTCTACCACGAAATTTACCTGCAGTACAATTCTTTGGATGCCGAATACCAAATCGATGTATTTGAATGTGACAATATTGCCAGCCTGGAGTTACAAGACCTCTCCACGGATACCATATCACCTCCCGTAGCATGGTTCTGGGAAGTCACCTATGGCAATCCTGTACAGATCGTAACTTCCACGGAGCAAAACCCTTCCTTCCTGGTGCCATTGGGCGTGACAGGGGTGATCAATTTTACGGTTACTTCCCAGAATGGTTGCGTGCAATCGCTCACCCAAAATTTCCAAACGGATACCACGAACCCAGGGGATGCCATATTGGGCAATTTAGACGCCTGTATGGGAGATTCCCCCTTCCTGAACCCCAATTCTCCTGCATACCCAGGCTACCAGTATATCTGGGCTCCCGCAGGATTACTCGATGATGCCACGTCTCCCAACCCCAGAGTGCTCAACGTAACCGCTGACCAGACATTCTCGGTAACCATCACGCCTACCAGCAATGCCTGTGAGATCATCCGGGAAGTACAACTTACGGCTGTGGATCTGCCAGTCCTCAACTTCAGCACTTTCCTGGAATGCGATGGCAGAACGATCACCTTTACCAACCTGAGTGCCAACGCGACAGCTTATTCCTGGAATTTCGGTGACCCCGGCTCCGGTGCCGATAATACCTCAAGCCAAATAAACCCAACTCACACTTATCCGGGTGTGGGTTCCTATACGGTTACCCTGAGCGTACCGGATTCTGAATTGTGCACGGATATGATCACGATGGAAGTCGTTATTCAGGAAACGGAACTTTCTGCCGATTTTGCCATAAAATATTTAAGTGAAACCTGTTCGGAAGACAGTGTGGTTGTTTCATTTTCGGATTTATCCGTCAACACAACGGCCAGTCCAATAGACACCTGGGAGTGGGAAATTTCCCCTCCGGGAGGAATTCTCATGACAGGCCCTCAACCGACTTATACTTTTTTTGGCAGCCAGACCGTAACCGTTACCCTTACAGTAACAACGGCTGACGGATGTTCAAGTTCAAGTACCCAACAAGACATAGCAATAACCCTGGTCGAAAATGCAGACCAGTTTCAGGATACTGTGATC
The DNA here is from genome assembly GCA_020636105.1 of Lewinellaceae bacterium. Taxonomy (NCBI): domain Bacteria; kingdom Pseudomonadati; phylum Bacteroidota; class Saprospiria; order Saprospirales; family Lewinellaceae; species Lewinellaceae bacterium. Next base: position 4,309,690 of record JACJYL010000001.1, on the reverse strand, counting down.
GTTTGTAATGGTGGCAGCACCCAGATTTTACCGGGAGGTGATCCCAACTATCTCTATCAATGGTCTCCAACCACCGGTATTGATGATCCGACTTCGCCCTCCCCTGTTTTCTCTCCTGACGTCACCACTACCTATACGGTACTTGTCAGTCATATTGGAATAGATACCTGTGATGTGGTGGAGGAAGTGGTGGCATTTGTCACGCCTGCGCTCAATCTGCAGGTTAGCGGAGATGGCGTTCTTTGTACCGACCAGGCCATGCTTACGGCCACAACGGATGCCCCGGCCGACATTACCTGGCTGGATGATATGAACAATATTCTCGCTACCGGCAACAACTACGATTTCACCATTACCGGCGTTCACAACATCACCGTACAGGCGGAAGATCCATACAATTGTATTGAAACCACCGACATTGTCGTTCGGTTCGATCCGGTTGATGTGGCGATTCCCGACACCTCTGCCGTTTGTCTTGGAGACGAACTTGATGTATCGATTACCAATCTTGATCCCGGCAATATCCTGACTTATTCCTGGACTCCTGTCGATGCCTTTGTTCCCGGCACAGCGAACAGCGCAAGTCCTGATGTCATTGAAGAAATTGGGGAACAAACACTTTACGTGACCATCCAAAATCAATTCGGATGTATTTATTCTGATTCCGTCATCGTGGCCGTTATTGACCCAGACATCGTCCTCAGTTTCTCCAGTGAAGTGCAATGCGATGGTTCAACCGTCATATTTACCAACACAAGTACTGATGCCTTTGGCTACGTCTGGGATTTTGGCGACGGCAGTGGTCCGAATTACGAAGTGAGCCCAACACACAACTACGGGGCTTCCGGAACCTTTTTCGTTTCCCTTTCCCTGGTGTATGACGTTGATTGCGAAGTGCCTGCACTGGACACGATAACCACCCTGGATCCGACAGTCACAGCAGAATTTGATTACGATATTGTGGAGTGTAGTCCGGATAGTGCCGTGATTGCTTTTTACGACCTGTCATACAGTGATTTTGATATTGAGCACTGGCAATGGGAGTCTTTTGGCTCAACGGAGCAAAATCCGGTCGTAGTCTTTTATGATAATGGTGAGGTGACCGTCACCTTAACCATCACTACTTCCAACGGCTGCATGAGTTCAGTAACCCATTCCTTTGATATTCAGCTGGTCGAACTGTCCCTCGCTGACACCATTATCATGTGTAATGGCGATACCACTCAACTCAACCCGGGAGGCAATCCAAACCAGACCTACAGCTGGACCCCGGCGGGAACACTTGATGACCCGACTTCAGCCAACCCAATGGCCTTCCCCACCGAAACGACGATTTACACCGTTGACGTTTATGCAGAAGGTTCAGACACTTGTTTTTATACCGATCAAATTACCGTTTTTGTTCCCGGAGACATCAATATCGACCTGGGAGATGACATTATTACCTGTGGAGAAAACGTGACCCTGTCCGCACAAACTGACGTGGATGTTGATATTCATTGGTTCAGCGTCATTGACGGGCCTATCAGCGAGAACCCATCGGTAACGGTTAATCCTTTTGCAACGGATACTATTATTGCCATAGCCACCGACCAATACGGTTGTATGGATTCAGATACCATTGTTATAACAGATAATGGAGTAGATATTGCGAATATTGCCACTCAGATAACCGCCTGTTCAGGGATTGACACAACGATCACTATTACGAACCTCGATCCGGATGATGTACTGACTTATCAGTGGACGCCTTTGAGCAATATCGTTGGCCCGGCAGATGAAGAAACGGTAACGGTAAACGTTTTGGAAGGTTGTGTGACCTTTAGTTGCCTCATTACCAACCAAAACGATTGCGAGGAAACCGTAACGGTCACCGTATGCGTGGTCCCATTTGATTACCCGGTACAGGACACCACTTTTGTTTGCCCCGGTGTTCCGGAAGGACTGAACCCGGGTGGAGATGAAAGTTACAGTTATCACTGGACGCCTGCTGACCACCTCAGCGCCACCAATGTGGCCAATCCTTTGTTTGACAGCTCGGTGCCCGGCATCTATAATTATTCGGTAACCATTTTCGACAATAGCGGTGGCATCACCTGTGAAACAACGGAAGATGTAGTGGTGGTCGTTTTCCCATTGATCAACCTGGAAACGGCAGGAGACACTACCATGTGTCAAATTTCCACCATCCCGATCACTGCGGTAACTTCGGAGGCTACGACCATCAACTGGTACACCGGAGGTTCGGCGACACCTTTTAATACAGGTTCACCAATTTTGGTTACCCCATCCGAAGGCACCAATATTTACACAGCTGTCGCCACTGATCTGGTTACGGGTTGTACAGACACCAGTTCTGTTACCGTTCAGGTAAATGTACTGGAGCAGGGTATTCCCGATTCCATTGTTTACGTATGTTCAGGGGTGCCGACGCAGATCAACCCCGCCGGTTACATTGGGGTCATTTACGAATGGATTCCGAATGCGAACATCGTTGTCGATCCGCCATGGAACCCAACGGTAACCACTACCGATACGATCACTTACTTTGTAACCATTGAGGATCCGGTGGGCATGTGTTACCTGGAAACGACTGTGACGGTCATTCCGTACCCCCTTGTATTACCTGTAGCCTCTCCCGACACAGCGTTTGTCTGTGAACTGGACATGGCACAGTTAACCGTCACCAGTGAGATTCCGGCCGATTACGTCTGGTACAGCGATGCCACCTTACTGGATTCCATTGGAATGGGCGATGCCATCACGGTCGATCCTGATGTTTCTCAATATTACTATGTAACAGCCACCGACGAATTTGGCTGCGTGGAAATAGACTCAGCTTACGTGCTTCGATACCCGTCAATCAACCTGGTTGCTGATGGAGATACCACCCTTTGTGAGGTGGCAACCATCCCGATTTGGGCAACCACAGATGTGGCCAGCCTGATCGAATGGTACGAACAAGGCAGTAATACACCTTTCGCTATCGGTACGCCGGTTATGGCCACGCCGGTGGAAGGAACCAATATTTATACGGCGGTTGCCACCGACACCCTTACTGGATGTATGGATACCAGCCAGGTAACCGTACAGGTGAATCCGCTCGAAATAGGAATTCCTGATCCCGTGGTGTATGTATGTCCTAATATTCCATCACAGATCAATCCGGGAGGCAATCAAAACCTTATTTATACCTGGTCGTGCAGTGAAGCCCTTGACCTCACGGAAGCCTGGAATCCTGTCGTTACGACCAATGACACCATCACTTGCATCGTAACGATCGAAGACCCGATAGGGATGTGTTACCTGGAAGCCAGCGTCATGATCATTGCCTACCCTGAGCTCAATCCGGTCATTACGCCTCCTGAGGTGGCGCTTTGTGAACTGGATAATGTGGAATTGACTGCAAGCAGTGATGTGGCTAATGCCAGTTTTGAATGGTTCAGTGATAGTGGTATGACAAATACCATCAGTACCGTGGCAACGGTAACGGTGAGCCCCGATGAAACACAATATTATTATGTGATGGTCACAGATGAGAACGGATGTTTTGAAAAAGATTCCGTTCTGGTCATTCGTAACCCGTCGCTCAATCTTGTGACCACAGGGGATACTACACTTTGTGAAATCGCTACGATTACGTTGACAGCAATGACTGACCTTGAGTCTACCTCGATAGAATGGTTTGAGGGGACGCCAATTCCGGTTGATCCATTTGCTTTCGGTTCCCCCATTGAGGTGGTTCCGGTGGAAGGAACCAACATTTACACTGCCATAGCATTGGATAGCATTACCGGATGTCGTGATACCAGCCAGGTCATTATACAAGTGAATCTGTTGGAGGTCGGCATACCTGATGCCGTCATTTACGTTTGTCCGAATGTCGATACTCCGATCAATCCAGAAGGTGATCCGAACCTGCTTTATACCTGGTCCTGCGATGGTGAACTGGATTTGACGGAACCGTGGAATCCGGTCGTCAATACCAATGGAACCATCACCTGCATGGTGACGATTCAGGATCCGGTAGGCATGTGTTACATTGAGGTTCCGGTAACCATCATTGCTTATCCTGAGATCAACCCGGTCATCTCCCAGGATACAACCGTATGTTCCTTTGAACCACTGACCCTCACGGTGTCGAGTGATGTTCCGGGCACAACCTATATATGGTTCAATGATATTGAAATGACGCAGATCATCGGCCAGGGAGAATCCGTTGTGGTCAACCCGTCTGGTACGGAAATGTATTACGTCATGGCCACCGATGAATTTGGTTGTTCCGAAAAAGATGAGGTGACCATTAATGCTTATCCAATTCAAGCGACCTTATTACCACAGGAATTGATCATTTGTGAAACCCTGGAATCAGAAACGCTCACCGTGGTCAATAACGGACCCGAAGCATTTGTGAACTACGTTTGGTCTCCTTCCGGAAACATTAACGGTACGGGGCCGGAAGTTACCGGTTTATTGACCGGAACCTTGAACCAATTCTGCGTAGAGATCACCAATGAATACGGCTGTGTGGAAACGGAATGTACGACCATTACCATGATCAACCTGCTTGATTCGCTCAGCATTGTGGCCGTTCCGGACACTATACTCCTGGATGATTCATCCGTTATTACCGTAACAGGATGTGCCTTCTGTGAATACACCTGGGATTGGCAATCAGGAACCATCAATCCTGATGATGCAGCCATCATTACCGCCACCCCGGACGAGCCGGGAGATAACCTTTACAATGTATATGCCAGTTTGCTGGGTTGTGAGGAAAACCTTTCCACTTCGGTTTACGTGATCGACAAGATTTGTGATGACAGTTATGTATTCCTGCCAACGGCATTCACTCCTAATAATGACGGGGTAAATGACGTGCTGGAACTGAGATGTTTTTACAAAGATGAACTCCAGGTTGAAATCATGATCTACAACCGCTGGGGAGAAGAAATACTCCGAAGCACCGATCCTTTCTTTACGTGGGATGGTACCTGGAAAGGGGAAGAACTTCCTCCTGACGTTTACGGATTCTATCTGAAAGTAAATTGTCCTGGAGGAGAAGAACTCATTCAAAAAGGAAGCATCACGCTTTTGAAATAATTTTCGATTAAGATCAAATATAACCATCCCGGATTTTGCCTGTTGGCAGAATCCGGGATTTTTTTTTCTTTCCCACAGTAGAATAACCGACTCAGTAGCGAGTAAGCAGGTGATCAAAATTATCCTCCTTTCTATTTAATGAAACAATTTTTATCTTTGCTCCCTGTTATTATAAAACACCTTCCCGGAACCCTCCCGACATAACGGTACGGGAACCTGTGCCGCACATGAAATGTCGGTATTTCGCTGCGCTCAACTGGAACCCTTGAAACAATTTGAATACACTGAACAAAAAAAAATCATGAAAAAAGTCGCTCTCGTTCTCATCTCTACCTTCCTGATCACGTCCATTTTTGCACAAATCCACTCTGTCAGGGAAGAAATATCACTGCAATTTAGTCCTGCCGGCAACCATTTCGAAACCGGCATTTTGACCATTCCGCTGGAGCAGGACGGTCCTTTTTTATCTTATTATGTAAAATCAGTTCAGCAATTGTCCGGGCTTGGCATTCGGTTTTCTGTGAATGGGTCTGAATGGGGAGCATGGCTACCGTTAAATCCGGAATCCCACATGAAATTTGAAGACGACAGCTGGATCAGCGAACTGGGCTTTGAAGAAACCGGTGCACGATGGTTCCAGGTGGCCGCTCCCGTGAATTACCCTGCCGTGGACTGTCATTTTTTTAACCCGGGACACACCGGTGAAGTGCCCCGTACTGATCCTCCTCAACTGGATATCACGGATCGTTCCTGTCCATGTCCCATGCCCACCGCCCAAACCCGGGAACAATGGTGTCCCAGCGGCACGTGTTATCCACACCCCGACCCTTCTTATACCAATGTAACCCATCTGATCGTACATCATTCCGCAGGGACGAATTCGGCTTCCGACTGGGCAGCAGTGGTGCGTTCCATCTGGGATTTTCATGTAAACGGCAACGGCTGGTCCGACATTGGTTACAACTGGCTCATCGATCCTAACGGGGTAATTTATGAAGGTCGTGGCAACGATATCCTCGGCGCACACTTTTGCGGTACCAATGGAGGAACTGCAGGCACCTGTGTGATGGGGAATTTTACAGATATACAACCAACATCCGACGCTATAAACGCTTTGGTAGAACTCTACACCTGGAAAGCCTGCGACAAGGGATTCTCTCCAGTAGGAACGGCCTACCATGCTTCTTCCGGTCTAACTTTAAACAGGGTCTCCGGACACCGGGACGGGGTTTGTTCGACAGCCTGTCCTGGCGATAGCTTCTATCCGTTGCTACCGGAAATTCGTCAGCAAATGTTTGACCGCATCGTTGCCGGCTGCTCAGGCCTTGCAGGACCCACAAGCCTCGAAGGAACGCTCACCGGAGCCACCGAAGCCACCCTTACCTGGACAGACAATACGATCGGAGAACTGGGTTACCTGCTGGAAAGAAAAGGAGGCGATGTCCCCGATTTCGAACTATACGCCACTACTGATCCTGATGTTACCGAATTTATTGACAATACCGTTGAAACAAGTACGGTTTACACCTATCGCCTGCGTGCCTTTACTGAAACTGATACTTCCGCTTACAGCAATGAAGTAGTGGTTTCGGACAATGTCAGTACTTATGATCCATTCATCAATGGACAAACCATTACCTTTTTCCCTAACCCGGTACAGGAAACGTTATCCCTAGTTATCGACAATAATCTTTCGGGAAGGCTTAATATAGAAGTACTGGATATCCTGTCGAAAACAACACAACTTTCCTTTTCCGTGGAGAAAGAAACTGCGCGCCAGGAATTCAGGGTAGAAGTAAGCACTTTACCACGAGGTATTTACCTTTTAAAAATACAGCAGGAAGCACACAATGGTCTGTTCAGAATCTTAGTGGACTAATCATTATCAAAAGAAATTTACCATGATTTTAGATGAAGGATTTATAGAAGATTCCAATTTTAAACTTGTCGAAGCGAGCAAAGGAAAAAGGTTTGCCAATTACCTGATCGATGGAATCATCGCCCAGTTCATCGGGTCGGCATTGAGTCTGGTTATGGGAATGCAGGCTGACTCAGGGTTTAATTTGATCGCCAATTTGTCCGGCATTGGTTTTTATCTTCTTTATTATATCATGTTTGAACACCTTAATGACGGGCGTACCATAGGCAAAATGGTTACCCGCACCAAGGTAGTAACTGAAACAGGTGAAACCCCTGCCGTTGAAGCACTCATCGGACGTACGTTTGCACGAATCATTCCATTTGATGCGCTTTCATTCCTGGGGGAAAGGAATAACGGCTGGCACGACAGGTTGTCGCACACTTTGGTTGTTGATCTCGACAAATCAACCCTTCCTTTTAATGAAACCGTATAGGATGTTTTTGCCATTTGTCTGGCAGGAGTGATGCCCTTCGTTTTTTTATGAGAATAATTTACCCTGTACCGTCTCGGGCAGGAGCCTGAAAGATCTCCGGTGGTGTATGCAGGCACCGAATTGCAAAATAGCCTTTCGGTGCTCGACTGTCGGGTATCCTTTATTTTTTTTCCAGCCGTATTGAGGATAGGTTTCCGCAGCCGTTTTCATAAAATCATCCCGGTAGGTTTTGGCGAGGATAGAAGCGGCCGCAATGGAAAGGAATTTTCCGTCGCCTTTTACAATACAATCAAAAGGAATATTTTCGAAAGGTTTAAACCGGTTGCCGTCAATCAATAGGGCTTCCGGCCTTATACTCAAAGACTCCACGGCCCGATGCATAGCCAGGAAGGAGGCATTGAGGATATTTATTTTATCAATTTCTTTGGGCTCCACTATTCCAACGGCCCAACTGATGGCTTCCTTTTTAATAATCTCCCGGGCCTCTTCTCGTCGCTTTTCAGAAAGTTTCTTGGAATCCATGATCAAAGGATGCTCAAAATCCGGTGGCAGGATCACCGCCGCCGCAAATACCGGTCCGGCCAGGCACCCCCGCCCTGCCTCATCACAACCGGCTTCGATCACTCCTTCATTGAGATATGCTTTAAGCCCCATAAGAAAATTATGACTTGGAAATTACTTCAGTCAAACCCTCCCGACCTAACGGTACAGGATTCCGCTACCCTCAATTTGAACTCTTTGAACTTTTGGCCCCCCCCGACCTAACGGTACGGGATTTCGCTGCGCTCAACTGGAACACTTCTATTTTTTAAGCAACTCCACAAACCGATAAACATCCCCGAAGCTATTATATAAAGGTACCGGTGCCACACGAATCACCCCGCCGCCACTACCGGAAAGATTATCCTCCCGCCAGTCGCTTACCACACCATTTTCCGAAAGGTAGTCAAAAAGGGCTTTACCGTTCTCATGCATAAAAATAGAGGCCTGACAGCCACGAGCTTCCGGGTCTTCCGGCGTGAGCAGATGATAATCATACCCCTGTTTATTGAGATCCCTTATCAGGAATTGAAGATAACTGCTCAGTTGCTCCCCTTTTTGGCGCAAAGCCGGCATCCCCGCTTCCTCAAAAATATCCAGGCTCGCTTTGTGAGCCGCAAAACTAAATATCTGTGCATTGCTCAACTGCCAGCCTGCCGCTCCCTGCATTGGAATGAAACCTTTCCTCATCAAAAACCGCTGGGATTCATCATGTCCCCACCATCCTGCAAAACGCGGAAGGTCAGCATTTTTTCCATGACGTTCATGAATGAAAACCCCGCCAGGGCCTCCCGGACCGGAATTTAAATATTTATAACTACACCACACGGCAAAATCCACGCCCCAGTCATGTAGCTTCAGGATCACATTGCCCGCTGCATGAGCCATATCAAATCCGGCATAAGCCCCGGCTTTGTGTGCCGCCCGGGTGATGGCCTCAATATCAAAAAACTGTCCGGTAAAATAATTGACTCCCCCGAAAAGTACGAGAGCCGTTTTATCGCCCTCCTTTTCAATGGCCGCAACAATATCTTCTGTACGCACCGTATCTTCCCCATGCCGTGGCCCAACCTCAACAATAGCCTTATCAGGAACCAATCCGTGAAAACGCACCTGCGACTCAATGGCATACTGATCGGAAGGAAACTCCCCCGCCGCCATAATGATCTTAAACCGATCACTTGTCGGACGGTAAAAACTGACCATCATCAAATGCAGGTTGGTCGTCAGTGTATTCATCACCACCACCTCATCTTCCAGCGCCCCGACGATATGAGCCGATTGCTTTTGCAAAAACTTATGGTAATACATCCACGGCAGTTCCCCGCGAAAATGTCCTTCCACGCCTTCTTTTGCCCAATGCTCCAACTCGTACTCCAGGGCAGCTTTCACACTTTTAGGCTGCAGCCCGAGTGAATTCCCACACATATATATAACATCCTTCCCGCTGTGTTGCGGAATATGAAAACGATCCCGGAATGATTTTAATTCATCCCGGTCGTCCATTGCTTTGGCAAAAGAAAGTCCTGTTTCAAATGACATGGTTAAAAATTTTGTTGCTCGCTACTGGTTCACAGACCTTCCCACACCTTAATAATAAGAAAGAGTACTGCTTACCTGCCTATCATAATATTATACCATCATATTATTGCAGTATCAAAATTGTTTCATCACATCCACCAATGCCTGTGCT